>JACCZV010000059.1 GCA_013695775.1 Chitinophagales bacterium
CTTCAGGCATATGAAAAATATGCTCAGGCTTAATGGTATTACCTCTGCAGATGGCATCCTTGCCGATCTCGGAATTTCATCTTATCAGATTGATACGGCAGAACGGGGTTTTGCTCATCGTCTCCAGGGGCCATTGGATATGCGTATGAACAAAAGCTTACAGCATAATGCGGAGGACATTTTGAATTCATACGACCATCAGCAGCTTCAGCACATGTTTGGAGAATATGGACAAGTTAGAAACGCCAGAACTCTTGCTAATACTATTTCAGCAGCAAGAAACCGGCAGGAGATTGAAACTATAGAGGACTTTATTAAAGTAATAACACCGGTAATAAAAGGGAACCACAATAAATATCTGTCTCAGGTATTTCAGGCATTGAGGATTGAGGTGAATGATGAGCTGAATGCACTAAAGGAATTTCTTGAACAGGCCAAAGAGATATTAGAGACAGGAGGGCGGCTGGTGGTGATCTCTTATCATTCTCTTGAAGACAGAATCATAAAGAATTTCATCCGACATGGAAACACAATGGCAACACCGGATAAGGATCCGTTTGGAGGGGTAAAGAAGCATTTCAAGGCAATTAATAAAAAACCAATAATACCAGGGGAGGATGAGATAAAGAAAAATAATAGAGCACACAGTGCCCGAATGCGCATCGCTGAAAAAGTCTAAAAAACGATAGTCAATGGCAGAAGTAACCAACCAAAGGAGACAATCCGAGTTACAACAAAAGACTGAAGAGCATAGCGAAAAAAAGGTTTTCCCGCCAAGGAAAAACTGGATCTATGAATCGCTGGATGTAAGCCGATGGGTTCATTATCAGACTGTCATTCACAACTTGCCGTTCATTTTTTTCCTTGCCATTCTTGGTATTTTATACATCGCTAATACGCATTATGCAGAAAAAAATATCAGAGAGCTGAGTCAGATAGAAAAAGAAATGAATGAGTTGAGATGGCAATATATGACTACTAAATCTCAGCTCGAATACATGAGCAAACAATCGGAGGTAGCAAGGTTGGTTGAAAAGTCGGGATTAAAAGAGTTGCGTGAACCACCAAGAAAAATCATCATAAAAGATGGGCGTTAAGAAAGATATCTTTTGGCGGATCGGAGTGGCCTACCTGTGTCTTTTGGTATTAGGAATTGCCATTGCGTGGAAAGTCTTTTACATTCAGCAGATACAGGGGCAGAGATATCGTGGAATGGCAGACAGCATCACCACCAAATATATTCCGGTGATGGCTGAACGGGGAAACATATATTCTAATGACGGCCATCTGTTGGCTACTTCGCTGCCGAGCTTTGAAGTGCGAATGGACATGAAAGCAGACGGATTGTCTAAAGCGATCTTTTATGATGGTATTGATTCTTTATGCTTATCGCTGACGAAATTATTTCCGGGTCATTCTTACCTGGAGTATAAAAAGCAATTAGTAGCCGCGCGCAAACGTGGTGACCGCTATCTGCTTATAAAGAGGGACATCACCTATCCTCAACTGATGGCTTTAAAGCGTTTCCCCATTTTTAGGTTAGGTCAGTTTAAAGGCGGCTTGATCGTGCTGCAATATAATAAAAGGGCATACCCTTATAAAGAGCTTGCGAACCGCACCATTGGCTACATGCGCGGTGCAACAGTTCAACCTGTTGGCCTGGAAGGCTCTTTTAATAAGCAGCTCAATGGAATTCCTGGAAAGCGGCTGGTTCAAAAAGTGTCTGGCGGTCAATTTCTTCCCATCAATGACCAGAATGAGATTGATCCCCTGAATGGGAAAGACATTATAACAACCATTGATGTCAGCCTGCAGGATGTTGCGGAAAATGCACTGCTTAAAACTCTTGTTAATAATAATGCAGATCATGGCTGCGTAGTAGTTATGGATGTGGAGACAGGAGCCATTCGGGCCATTGCCAATTTAGGACGTGATAAAAAAGGAAGCTACATAGAGAACTATAATTATGCTGTTGGAGAATCTCATGAGCCCGGTTCTACTTTCAAGCTTGCTTCCGTCATTGCATTGCTTGAAGATGGTTATGCAACCATTGAAGATACAGTTGACGTGGAGTTAGGAATTCACAAATTCTGGAACCAAACCATGCGGGATGCGGAAGAACATCATTTTCGTAGAATTACCCTGAAATCAGCTTTTGCGCATTCTTCAAATGTTGGCATCTCGAAGCTTGTGAATAAGCATTACAATAAAAAGCCAGAAAAATATCTGCAACACCTCCGGGAACTCGGACTTGACAAAAAGCTTCAGATTGAAATACCGGGTGAACAGACTCCATATATAAAAAGCACCTCTGACAAACGATTTACCCGCTATTCCCTCCCATGGATGTCGGTTGGATATGAGATCAAGATATCACCTCTGCAGATGCTAACACTTTATAATGCAGTAGCCAATAATGGGGTAATGATGAAACCCTATCTGGTGCAAAGAATTGAAGAATATGGAAAAGAGATGGAGACATTTCGTCCCTCTGTATTGAATAAGAAGATCTGTTCTAAAAAAACTCTTAGCTCATTGCATGAAATTCTGAGAGCGGTAGTTGACAGCGGCTCTGCCCGCAATCTGAAAAATCCGCATTACGCTATTGCGGGAAAAACAGGAACTGCCCAGATTGCAGATCAGAAACATGGATATAGATCCCGCGTTTATCAATCATCATTTGTAGGATATTTTCCTGCAGACAAGCCACTGTATTCGTGTATCGTTGTAGTGAATGCGCCATCAAATGGAGCCTATTATGGTGCTACTGTCGCGGCTCCGGTATTTAAGGATATAGCAGATAAAATTTATTCGACGGATCTTAAACAGCATCCTCCCTTAAATATTATCGCTGCCAATATGCCGTCACTGCCTCAGCCAAAAAGAGGCAATAGAAATGATCTTCTTGCTGTATGCAACACAATTGGAATTAGGACTCAATCATCAGGTAGTAGTGAATGGGTTAAGTCTGATATAAAAGGAAAAGTTATACAACTAAGGGAACAAGCTGTAGCAGAAGATACGGGAGTAGTGCCGGATGTAAAAGGTATGGGGCTTAAAGATGCACTGTACCTGCTTGAGCGATGTGGATATTATGTGAATGCAAGTGGTGCGGGCGCAGTGAGCTCACAAAGCATCCCAGCAGGAACCAAGGCTCCAAAAGGACAAATCATTTCTATCATGTTAAGCCTTTGAAGAAACTTTCTGACATATTATATAAGGTTAATTTGGTTGAGGTATCCGGCCATACCGATGTAGAGGTAAAAAGCATATGTTTTGATTCACGCAAAGCGGAAAAGGGTTCATTGTTCATCGCTGCATCAGGTACTGCTGTGGATGGACACGATTTTATTGCTGCAGCTATCGATAAGGGCGCCAGCGCAATTATATGTGAAAACATTCCGGAAATAAAGAATGACCAGATAACTTATGTAAGGGTAGGTGACAGCTCATTAGCGCTTGCAACGATTGCCGAAAATTTTTTCGACAATCCATCCGATAGATTAAAAGTGATAGCCATTACTGGTACTAACGGCAAAACAACGGTTGCAACACTCTTATACCATCTCTTCACAGGTCTTAATTATAAATGTGGCTTGTTATCTACCATTGAAAACCGGATTGTGGAGCAGGTGATACCGGCCTCGCATACTACCCCTGATGCATTGCAAATCGCCAGCTTAATGAGCAACATGATTCAACAAGGCTGTACATACTGTTTCATGGAAGCAAGCTCACACGCCATCCATCAGAACAGAATGGCAGGATTACGTTTGTCAGGTACTGTTTTCACCAATTTATCACATGAGCACTTAGACTATCATAAAACTTTTCATGAATATATAGAAGCGAAGAAAAAACTATTTGATCAGTTGCCCGCCGATGCATTTGCCCTTGTTAACACCGATGACAAGCGCGGTAAGGTTATGCTTCAAAATACGAGAGCAAAGAAATATACCTACTCTATAAATGGTATGGCCGATTACCGTGCACGCATTATAGAAAGCTCTTTCCACGGTATGGTGATGCAGATGGATGGAGAAGAAGTATATACACCACTTGTAGGAGATTTCAATGCTTATAACCTGCTTGCAATTTATGCTTCTGCCGTGCTGCTGGGAGAACAAAAAATACCTGTACTCACCGTGTTGAGCAAGCTGAGGCCGGCGGAAGGACGGTTTGATTACGTATTGAGCGGAGAAAATAAAATTATGGGTATTGTAGATTATGCCCACACTCCGGATGCACTCGAAAAAGTTTTGCTTACCATAAAAGATATCCGGTCCGGCAATGAGCAGGTGATCACACTGGTTGGTTGCGGCGGCGACCGCGATGCAGCAAAAAGACCTGTAATGGCAAAGGTAGCAAGCGAATTAAGCGATCGCGTCATTCTCACTTCAGACAATCCTCGAACAGAAAGCCCGGATGCTATCATTGATCAGATGATGAAAGGGATTGTGCCCTTGAAAATGGGGAAGGTATTATCGATAGTAAATCGCAGGGAAGCAATCCGTACCGCAGTTTCAATATCTAAAAAAGGTGATATCATATTAATAGCAGGAAAAGGACATGAAAAATACCAGGAGATTAAGGGAGTAAAGTATCCATTCGATGACAAGCAGGTGCTTACGGAATCATTCAAGCAAATGGAAAAATAATGCTCTACTACCTATTTAAATATCTCGAAACATGCTGTGATTTTATCGGCGCAGGAATGTTCGATTTTATCTCGTTCCGGGCGGGTATGGCAATTATAGTTTCCCTGCTCATATCACTTGTTTTCGGTAAAACGCTTGTAAAATACCTGCAAAGAAGGCAGGTAGGTGAAACGATCCGCGATCTGGGGTTACACAACCAGCTTCAAAAGCAAGGCACACCCACCATGGGAGGGCTTATCATTCTGGCTGCTATCATCATTCCCACATTGTTATTTGCAAGAATAGAAAATGTATATGTGATCACCATGCTTATATCTACCGTCTGGCTGGGCCTCGTCGGTTTTCTTGATGACTACATAAAAGTATTCAAGAAAGATAAGCGCGGTCTTGCAGGAAAATTTAAAGTAGTAGGCCAGGTAGTTCTTGGAATAATTGTGGGCTGCATTCTTTATTTCAATGAGGATGTAATGATCAGAAGGGAGATGGTCAACTCTGATCTTCCGGCAGGAATGGTTACGGCAGACAGTTCACAGATAGAAAAGGTTTCGGCCCGGTTCGTTGATGCTAAGCTGCCCGTAACAACAATTCCATTCGTAAAAAATCATGAATTCAATTACTCTAAGCTGATTACATGGTTGGGAGAAGGTTATGAGCAATACACCTGGATCATATATATCCTATTGGTTATATTTATCATCACTGCCGTTTCCAATGGTGCAAACATGACGGATGGAATAGACGGATTGGCTACCGGTACATCCGCTATTATAGGTGCCACTCTTGGTGTATTCGCCTATGTATCAGGAAACATTTTGACGGCTGATTATCTCAATATCATGTATATCCCCAACTCAGGTGAGCTGCTCGTGTATTGTGCAGCCCTGATTGGAGCTTGTGTAGGTTTTCTTTGGTACAATGCATACCCCGCACAGGTATTTATGGGCGATACGGGCTCTCTCGCTTTGGGCGGAATTATAGCAACGCTGGCCATCATTGTTCGCAAAGAATTGCTTATTCCCATTCTCTGCGGCATTTTCCTTATGGAAAATATATCGGTAATGCTTCAGGTGTGTTATTTCAAATACACAAAAAGAAAATATGGTGAGGGAAGAAGAATTTTTAAAATGGCTCCTCTCCACCATCACTATCAGAAATTGGGATACTCGGAGCCAAAGATTGTAACGAGGTTTTGGATCGTAGGGATTTTGTTAGCCGTGTTTACAATGGTGACCTTGAAAATAAGGTAAGATGAACAGTATGCTTTCAAAAATATAATAGATACAAGTGGAAAGAATTGTCATGCTTGGAGGGGCGGAAAGTGGAGTAGGAGCTGCTGTGCTGGCTCAATTGCGCGGGTATGATGTCTTTGTTTCCGACAATAAATCAATGAAGCCGCATTTTAAAAAACAATTAATTGAGGGAAACATTCCGTTTGAAGAAAATGCTCACTCAGTAGAAAAAATCCTCAGGGCAAATGAAATAATTAAAAGTCCCGGCATACCCGAAGAGTCACCAATCATTCAACTTATCCGAAGCAAGGGCATTCCTGTAATATCTGAGATTGAATTTGCTTCACGCTTTACTCAATCCACCATCATTGCCATAACTGGCACCAATGGAAAGTCTACTACCGCATCGCTTACATATCACATCCTTCAGAAAGCAGGATTAGATGTATCGCTCGTAGGAAATATTGGGAAAAGCTTCGCCCACCAGATAGCTGTGCGGGATTGCGCTTATTACGTAGCGGAGATCAGCAGCTTTCAATTAGATGATTGCTATGAATTCAAACCCCACATTTCAGTTCTTACAAACATCAGTAACAATCACCTCGACAGATATCATTATGAGGCCCGCAGATATGCGGATTCTAAATTACGCATCATCCAAAAACAAAGCACCGATGATTGCTTCATCTACAACGCCGATGATGAAGCCTCAGTAAAAGCAATTGATCGACACAGGATTCCATCAGAACAATTGAGTTTCTCTCAGCAAATAAAAGTTCAGCCAGGAGCTTACCTCGATAACAGTGAAATTATTTTTCAAACGAAACAAACATCTTTTAGCATGGCACTATTCAACTTAGGAT
>JACCZV010000063.1 GCA_013695775.1 Chitinophagales bacterium
GCACAAAACCTGCTGACATTTACTAAGTATACTGGTCTTGATCCTGAAATGCATACAAGTGATAATCTTAACTCTGAAACATACAGAGGCGATGTTGCTGCTGGCATTGATTGGGGAACTTACCCCAGTGCCCGCAGCTATATTGCAGGGCTAAATCTGAATTTTTAACATGGAAAAATGATGGCTGCTTTATTTATTGTATCTTCGACACTCTAAAGTCATTTCCTTCTTCATTTTAAAAGCTTCCACAAATAACCAAGCAAGTGAATAGCCTTATGCAACCTTGCTCATAGAAAATACGACTTTAATTAATTCTATCCCTGTAATGAAAAAGAGCATACTCTACAGCGTTTTATTGGCCTTTGTGCTTCTCTCAGCAAGCGGATGTAAAAAATTTCTTGATAAAGAGATACTTGGGAATTACCCGGAAACAGAATTTTACCAGACACAGGAACAGGCAATCCTGGCAATTAATGCTGCTTATCGGCCATCGACATTTTATACTTCACAAAATCGCTTATGGGTCTTTGGTGATGTAGCCTCTGACGATGCTGATGAGGGAGGAAATCCAGGAGATCAGGCGGACATAAGCTTGATTGATGAGTTTAACATTACCCCCATCAATGGTAATCTTGAATACCAGTGGGCCATTTTTTATGAGGGAATTACCCTTTGTAATATCGTACTCGATAAAATACCAGCAATCAATATGGATGAGGTGCTGAAATCGAGAATTTTGGCTGAAGCCAGGTTTCTTCGTTCCTGGTACTACTTCATGCTCATCAATATTTTTGGTGACGTACCCTTAGTACTTGAACTATTGAATGCTGATCAGTTACAGATTCCTCAATCTCCTAAACAAACAATATTTGAAACTGCTATAGAACCTGATCTTTTAGCTGCGGCGGCAGATCTTCCTGCTGTTTATTCAGCCGCCGATGTTGGCCGGGTTACCAGTGGTGCAGCAAAAGCCTTGCTCGCGAAGGTTTATCTGTATCAGAAAAAGTGGGATATGGCTGCCAGCACAGCAGGTGAGGTAATTGCCAGCGGCCAATATAGCCTGATGACCGTTTATAGTCAGAATTTTAATGCAAACTACAGAAACAACCTTGAATCAGTATTTGAAATCCAGCATTTAAACGGGCAGGATCCCTTTACCGGAAACGTATTGAATCAGTGGTTTGCACCAAGCGTTGATGGGGGATATTTTTTTAATGCACCCACACAGGACTTTGTTGATGAGTTTGAAAAAACCGCCGATGGAATATATGATCCACGTTTAGATTATACCGTTGGGCGGGATAGCATGCCATGGTTTAACGGAGAAATCTTCAGTAAAGACTGGTCACCTACCGGTTATCTTACCAGGAAACACCAACAACCTTTTTCCGAGATTCCTATTGCACTTAAAGGTGATGGCAGCATAAACTATATTGCCATACGTTATGCTGATGTTTTGCTTTGGCAGGCTGAAGCGTTGAATGAAATGGGACTTTCATCAGAAGCATTGGCACCACTAAACCAGGTAAGAAAACGGGCCCGGGAAAGTTATCTGTATGATAATTTGCTTTCAGGGTTTGGATTTGTTCCGGCCGGACTTTTGCCTGATGTAATATCAACCAGTCAGACGGATTTGCGCGCCGCGATACAGCATGAAAGACGGGTTGAGCTTGGATTCGAATTTCATCGTTATTTCGATTTGATACGCTACGGAGAATCATATGCAACCCAGGCGTTGGCTGATAAACCTAATTTCAATTACGCAGTAAATAAGTATTTCCCTATTCCCCAAAGCGAAAGAGACAGAAATCACGCTTTGTATTAATACCTAACATTCTTTCACTAATAAAAATCAAAATCATGACACAGTTAGCTTTTCGTTTCAAATTTATTATGGCTGCGGCACTCTGCAGCTTGTTATTTTCAACAGTTTTTATGGCATGCAAAAAAGACGATCCTCCAGCAGATGTTATAGATAAAACCTGCCTTACAGATAAAATTGCTGAAGCACAGGCCTTGTACGATGGAACTGAAGAAGGGACAAAACCCGGTCAATATGTAGTGGGTTCAAGAACCGCTTTTAAAGCGACTCTCGATGCAGCCATTACGGTAATGAATACTCCCACAGCAACCCAGGCCGACATTACCAATGCATGCGCTCAGCTTGATGCAGGTATTGCTACGTATAACGCAAACTTAATTCAGGAAATAGCTGAGGAAAACCTGATTGGCTTCTGGAAGATGAATGGCAATGCCAATGACTCTTCCGGAAAAGACAACCACGGGGTTCTTACTATCGGTCATTTCTATTATGGCGCAGGTTCAGCTACATCGGTGGCTGACCGTTTCGGCCAGGCAAACATGGCGTATCATTTCGATAAAGGCGGAAACATTGAGGTCCCTTATACTTCAACTCTTAACCCACAGGAGATGACCCTGAGTATATGGTGTAAAAAAGATACCGCCGGCAGAACTATAAATGCCGATACATACACTTTAATGTCGTTGAATCGCTGGAACGGGTATAAATACCAGCTTCAGTCAGCGAACAAGTTCTTTTATACTGTAC
>JACCZV010000087.1 GCA_013695775.1 Chitinophagales bacterium
CCCCAATAGATACCATAGGACCCTGTGCACCATCGTTGACCATCAAAAATCTCTGTAACACTGAAAATTTTGCTATCACGGGCTTTGCTAATCAGCTCATATGGAATAATCCTAATAATTCTTGCGCAAACGATGTGGTATCATTCAATGTATATTACGCTGCCACCGGAGAAGCACCATTTGAATTGATTGGTGCATTAAATGATACGGTATTTATTCATTCACAATCAAATTCCATTTCCGGCTGCTATTCAATTGCTGCTGTAGATTCCTATGCCAACGAAGGCTCTAAGTCTAATGTGGTCTGTATAGAGAATTGCCCCATTTACGACCTTCCCAATGTATTTACTCCGAATGAAGACGAAAAAAATGATCTGTTTCATCCGATCCTCCCCGTTCGGTTTGTAGACAGAATTGATATCAGAATTTTCGATCAATGGGGTACTTTGGTCTACCAGACTACCGATCCGTTCATTGGTTGGGATGGGAGGGATATGAGTAGTGGAAAGGATGTTTTAGCTGGAACCTATTATTATGTCTGCGATGTGCTTACCAATGGAAATGCCAAAGCACTGCCTGCTTTGAGTGGATACATTCATGTTTTCAGGTGATAATGCGCTTCGCATGACGGCATGTTCTCATTCACTACTACACGATATCCCGTCGTCTTTCGTAATATATACTGCTTAACAATTACTTGTTTGAAATATGTTTACCGGAATAATTGAAGCATCGGGAAAGATCATCAGCCAGCAGAAGGAGGGGAGCAATATTCACTTTACTGTAGCCTCCGGCATTTCAAATGAATTGAAAATGGACCAAAGCGTATCTCATGATGGTGTGTGTTTAACTGTTGTGAAAGCAGGAAATGGTAGCCATACAGTTACTGCGGTGGAAGAAACACTCCAACGATCAAATCTGAAATTCCGCAAAGAGGGGGATGAGCTTAATCTCGAGCGTTCTATGTTGCTGAATGGAAGGCTTGATGGACATTTCGTACAAGGTCATATAGATGAAATAGCTATTTGTAAAGAAATTGAAAACAGAGATGGCAGCTGGATCATTACCTTTAAAATCAGGAAAGAAAAAAATCAATTAATTGTAGAAAAAGGATCTGTTGCAATCAACGGTGTCAGCTTAACGGTGTTGAAGCCATCAAAGAAGAAATTTTCCGTAGCAGTAATCCCATACACATACGCAAACACAAACTTTTATTATCTGAAATCAGGGGATGCCGTAAATATTGAATATGATGTTTTAGGAAAATATGTGAAACGTGCGTTTTCAACAAGAACCAAATAGGATGATATAAGTCGCTCAAAAGTTATACATGTTAATATCTACTTGTGAGCAGATAGAAGAATTAGTCGTTCCCTACCTACATTAGCCTACCAATTTTATAGATGGCAGCAACTCCCGCATATTTAGCACTCATTGATCAGGTAAAGAAAAAGGCTAAGGTTGAGCGTCAGAAGAATAAAAAACTTTTTGACAGGCTAAAAACCGATAAGCCGAAGGGAGTTGATAAAGCATTTCAGCAAGTGCATGACGAGGCTTTTGCTCATATCAATTGCCTTGAATGTGCAAATTGCTGCAGGATAGCACAGCCGGTTTTTGAAAGGCCTGACATCAATCGGGTTTCACGTCATCTTGGAATGAAACCTAAGAAATTCATTAGAAAATATTTGAAACCTGATCCTGAATATGAATATTTTACCAGGAAATTGCCATGTGTGTTTTTAGGAGATGATAACAAATGCAAAATCTATGAGGTGCGCCCTATGGGTTGCCGTACCTATCCGCCCGCGAAACTCAGGCTCTCACCCGAGCAGCTGCACGTACTCTATGAAAATATTGGCATCTGTCCGGCGGTGAGTGAAATGGTAGACAAAATTAAACAGCGTTTTCCAGAATAGTGTTGTTACACTTATTAAGATCCCTTTAGCCTTAGGAGTTTTCTGGGAGAGTTATCGTCCTTAATAAATCTGTATCCTACCAGAAGCTTTACTTTACCTACGTTGTAAATTAGACGGTTTCCATAACCTATCGGGACATAATTCGCATCTGCGACCCATGAAAAAAACCCATACCATCGTGTACCTGTGTATCCAACTGCATTTCTTGACAGTAGCTTGAATGATATAGTTGCAGGATGACCAATTGAATAATACTTTATTGATTTTGCATCACCGATATTTAATGAGATTCCGGGGTTGGCAGAAAGAGTAATAAAAAAATGCAGTGGCAACACCAGTGTATATGCATAACCGCCCAGCAAGCCAGCGCTTAGCACATTGGCTTCAGAGATATTGGCCTTTTCATTAAATCTTGATGACAGCTTAACAGGAAGAATGCCGGAGTCAGCACGCAGATCGTAATAGCTAAAAAAGACGCCTGCCATAGGTGAGCCGGCACTTTTCTTTTGAAGCTGAATGCCGATGAAGGGCGCGGTAAATGAAAAACGCCTGTAGTTAAACAGATAATTGTAGTTAGCCCCAACATTAAAGATTCGCAAATCCTGCCGGAAAGTTTCAGGATTTTCTTCGCCCAATAGTCTTTTAACAGTATCAGCAAAAAATCCCTGATATAACTGAAACGTATAATCAAATATATGCTGTATAGCATATATTGACCCGAGGAGGTCAGCGTTTTTAGTTTGTGAAACAGTATCACTTTTCCTTGTAAAGTTGACATTGGCTCCAAGGTCGAGAAAAAGATTATAATATGAAGCGCCCAGGCCAATAGCGAATTTTGTATTGGGAGTGAAGAAGACTTTATTGGTGCTGCCGGAGTCACTGTTAATATTAAGGCGATTATATTTAGTCTGTGAATAAATTCTTCCCGACCATTTATAGGGATTGTTTCCAATATATAACGTATCAATGGGTCTTGCTTTCAAAAGCGATTGTGCTGACAGATTAGCAATATAGCTGATCATGATCATGAATATGGTTATAAGCTGCAAACAAAAAGGCTTAAGTAATGTCATGCTGCACGAAGTTAATGAATGAAAGGTAGCAGCTTTGCATTCACTCACCAATGAAATCTTATCACAGCCTAAGTCTCTCATTCTCCCGTTTCATCATTAGGTGCATCCACCTTTTTCGATTGTGACGAACCAATTTGTCGCAGATAAATAGATAAAAAAACAATGGCAAAAATTGATAAGAATTCGCTTTGCCAGTTTTGAAAAGATTCAAACCATAGCCGGGAGTTGCCTAAGTAACTAAACATAGTTTCACTGCTTTTTCCATCTAATAACTGGTTGAGATTATAATCCCTCCAGCTTCCATACCAATGCATTATAAAAGAAAACAGAAACAGCAACAGCATCGCAATTGATAAAGAATGTTTATAAATCGACAATATAAAGCCACCTTTTTTAACAGGCCATGGAGCGCTAGGATGGTCTTTGGGTTCTTCATCAACCTCCTCCTTTCCCTCCATTTGCTTTGATTCTGACGAGCCTTTCTGGCGCAGGAAAATGGTAAGGATCACAAAGAGTGCCATTTGAAAAAATTCACTTTCCCAATTTTCAAAAGTTGCCTGTTGAAAATGACCGCTGCTTATGTATTGCAACAGTGCAACAGAGGGCTGGCCGTGATCGTGGAGAAATTCGTTGTATTCATGCCACCCGGTAAAATATTGGCCTACCAACGATAGCAATGCCAGTATCACAAATACTATACTCAGGCTATTATTATATAAAAAAGACCTTTTTATCTTTTCCATAGCAATGAACTTTTTGCAAATATTTAGGGTGTGTAATTTATAAAGTTATTCGAATATATGAGATTATCTACTTATTGCATTTGCAAGTTGAGTGGTTCGGCCTGATTAATTGAACCTTTGGTAGAAATTATTAACAATATAAGAAATACCTCTATAGTACCGGCTACATGAATTAACGAATATACCGACCACAATTCTGATTCAATCAGGTATCCGCAAGTGCAATTTATCCCTTGCTGTTATTTAGCTCATTCCAGATCAAGGATGCGGCGCCGAGAATTGCAGCATCACTTTCATTGAGGGACGAAGGCAAAATATTGATTTTACCTTTATAAATATTTAATAGATTCTTTTCGAAACTTTTTATTGTCGGATTAAATATAAACTGTCCTGCTCTTGTGAGGCCACCAAAAAGGAAAATTGCCTCCGGACTAAAGAGTGCTGCTGCGTTCGCAAGCGCAAGCCCGAGAATGTAACCTGTATACTCAAAAGAGGCTATGGCATCTTTATCACCTGCCTGAGCACGCTTATAAATATATTTTGCATCAATATTTTCCGGCACTTCGTCTGCACGTTTATCTCTTTCGGCTAAGAATTTCATATAAGATTTACGAAGGCCTGTAGCAGAGGCATAGGTCTCTAAACAACCATAGCGTCCACAGCCACAGAGTCTGTTGCTCTGTTCTTTGATGATCATGTGTCCCATCTCACCGGCAAAACCATCGTGGCCATACACAAGGGAACCCTGTGATACGATCCCGCTTCCTAACCCCGTCCCCATGGTGATGAACAGAAAGTGCTCCATGCCCTTCGCACCTCCAAATACCATCTCACCCAAGGCAGCAGCTTTGGCATCATTGGTAATGGCAACGGGTAAGTTTGTTGCATCCTTAAAAAATCTGGCGAGAGGCACTCTACCTTTCCATGGAAGATTGGGGGCAAATTCCACGATTCCTGTATAATAATTACCATTCGGAGAACCTATGCCTAATCCACATAAGATACTGTCCTCAAATTTTCGTGCCTCGTATAAAAGCAAGGAGGACAATTCTTTTGCAAACATTTCTGCATCATCATAACTGGCAGTACGTAGCGTCTGATGCATAAGGATTCTTCCTGCCTCATCAACAAGACCAAGCTTTGTATTGGTGCCGCCTATGTCAATACCTGCAACGATTTTCTTTGTCATGCATGCTGATTATTTCCTGTTAAGAAATATATTTTGTTTTGGCCAGTGTACAAAAGGACTTTCCTGATATAAAAAATCACTGCTAACCGCCCCTCGTGATGGTATATAATACATACTACTTATCTAATACTATACATACAAATTACAATGGATGAACTGCTTTTTCAACCTTTGATTTTCCTTTCAAGACAATTGTTGGGTGATTTCTCCTGGTAAAGCGATTCACTATTCCATCCCATTCTCCATCTTCGCAACGGGAAGTAATTGTGCCGCCATCTATGATCAGGGTTGCTTTGGGGGATAGAATTATTTTGGAGCCGGGAGGCATAGAAACCATACAACGAATTGTAAGGGTTGCATTATTCTCTATGATAAGATCACCAAATACATCCACAGAACCATTCCATTCCGTCTGCTGTCCATCAGAGATGATGATGGATCTTTCTTTCGTATAGGTACACCAGTCGCGTACCAGGTAATCTCTGGCGCCCTTATCCCGAAAAAAATTCATACACACCTTCCCAATCTGACATGGTGTCAAAGCAATTTGAGAAGCATTATAGTCCATCACATTGTTTGAAGGAATTTCACATGGCGGAGGCCCAAAGTTCCAGCAGCCGGGGCTCTTCGGTGTATCATCACATCCGTCGTCAGCGTTCCACGTGTGATTCAACCCAAAACAATGACCGAGTTCATGATTCATCAGCCCACCAAGATTCCAGGGTCCAAAGCGTATGGTATCACCCTTGGCAGTTATATGGGGATGCTTCCATAAATGATAAGAACCCACCAATTTCACCCAGGGACCCATTCCAACACCATCATTTGAAGGTTTGTATGTAGAGCTTGCAACGCTATCGGGGTAATGTTCTATCAGAAAAATATTAATCACTTTTTGTTTTTGAACACCATAAGTATCATATTGACGGCGGTCGTAAACATTATCTTTTTTCTTGGATTTTTTATTCATCGCGAACAACGTATCATCCTGATGGAAATATATGCCGTTATCTGCTGAATTATTTGGATCTCCGGTTAAAACATATCGGTAGGGAATTGGTATCACAGCGGTCATATTGTCTTTGGGAAGATTCATCTTTACATTGCTATTGAGGCGATCGTTTGTATTCTGAATCAGGTGGCCTATAAATTTCCTGCCTTCTTCTTCATTAAAATTATTCTTGCCTTTGCCATCTTGAATTACATGAACATTTATGCGCACTGTTCGCATAGGGGTAAGTTCGCTTGTTAAGGTGTCAGGAATGTAGCTTGCAATCTTACTGCATGAATTAGAGCTGATCTTTTTTGAAGAGGTATCCTCAAATATGTCGGCAGAAGTTGCAAAGCGTTCCTCGTATTTCTGAGCGCTTAAGTTAAATGCAAGGGAAAGGAAAATTAAGATCGCTATCGGCC
>JACCZV010000113.1 GCA_013695775.1 Chitinophagales bacterium
CTGCATTGTCAGTACCAGAAATAAATTCGCCATTGCATAAAGCCATTTTTGTATTCTCGGTTGTAATAGAAAAATGATAAGTGCTTCGCTCAACGAAGTTGTCGAAACATGGAAACCACACTCTTCCGTACACATGAGGATCGGCGGCAAATCCAACACCGAGGTTGTAAGCATAATCACCTGAAAAATAAAACCCACCCCATCCGGAAGCATCAATAACCGGGTTACCCTGATAATAGACGGTTATTTTGGTGGAATCTGCTGTACTAAGAGTTTGACTTAAAGTAATTGTCAGCAACTCATTAAGGTGTGAGAATGCAAGCTGCTGACCATCCTGAATAACAGAGTCAACAGTGAGGGCAAGCAGATCGAGCAATATCTCAGAGACATCATCCATCTTTGATTGAAAACTAATGGTTGTGTAACCTGAAATGGTTTGGCTTGTGAAATCAGTGATATTGAGATGAATATCGTAATCGAGTATGTCAATGGTATCTGAGCGGGAATTTTCTGCACGGATGCCGTCATCTTTAGCTGCTGCAGCATGAATACAGTCGCTTGCACGATGATTAATATAATTGTCTGCAGGTTGCTGGGAGTATAGGAATAAAGGAGAGATAATAAAGAAAAGGTAAATTTTCTGGGTAAGGAAGCACATCTTAGGTAAGTTTAACTGCAATTTAATATTGTTCCTTATCATTGGGAAAATCGATGTTTTTAACGTCAGTAATATAATTCGATACAGCCAGCTTTATTTCATCGTATAGCTTCATATATCTTCTAAGAAAGCGGGGTTTGAAATCTTTATTTATCCCCAGCATGTCATGTATCACCAGCACCTGGCCATCTACCTGACTTCCGGCACCGATGCCTATCATCGGAATCTTCAATGAGACCGACACTTCACCGGCAAGCTTTGCAGGAATTTTTTCAAGCACGATGGAAAAGCAACCCGACTGCTGCAAAAACAGAGCATCCGCTTTTAGCTTTTCTGCTTCTTCCTGTTCCGTAGCTCTTACTACATAGGTTCCAAATTTATAAATTGACTGCGGAGTTAATCCCAAATGGCCCATCACCGGAACTCCTGCTGAAACAATACGCTCAACAGAATCTTTTACCTCACTTCCTCCCTCAAGCTTTACAGCATGTGCACCTGATTCTTTCATGATTCTGATGGCAGAATTTAAAGCCTCTTTTGAGTTTCCCTGGTAAGAACCAAAGGGCAGATCAACAACAACAAGCGCGCGATTAACGCCTCGAACTACGGATGAAGCATGATATATCATCTGATCAAGCGTAATGGGTAGAGTCGTCTCATGACCTGCCATCACATTAGAGGCAGAGTCACCCACCAGTATCACATCAATGCCTGCATCGTCAACAATTCTTGCCAGCGAATAATCGTAGGCAGTAATCATGGAAATCTTCACACTTGCATCCTTCATCTCACGCAACGTATGCGTGGTGATCTTTTTTGCATTCCTAAAATCGGTGATCTGGGATGGCATGATAAGTTTTTAAGAGTTATGGAGGTACAAGGTATAAACTCAGCCTTTGTCATTCAGAATCACTTTTGGAAAGCTTCATGCTCTCCTGAACTTGGTTCCAGATCATTCAGCATCTTTTCTTCTTCTGCAGAGACCCTGAAACAAGCTTAGGGTGACGTAGTCTTGTATTCATGCTGTCCTGAACTTGATTTAGGATCATTCAGCTTCTTCTGCTGCTGGCGAGCCCTAAAACAAGTTCAGGGTGACGGCAGTCTACGTTATGGGCGAGACCCTGAAACAAGTTCAGTAGTGACGTAGTCTTTGTATTCATGCTGTACTGAACTTGGCTCAGGATTATTTAGCATCTTTTCGACTGTTTGGCCGAGACAAGTTCAGGGTGACGGTCGGTCTATTGGACGAATAAGACAATCAGAAGTTATTTATACTTTTGCCGCATGCATAAATTTCTGCTGGCAGTTTCGATTTTTTCTCTGTTTTTTTATTCTTGCAAAACTGATTTTGATATTACTTCCGACTGGGAAGACATCTCTATTATATATGGATTGCTTGATCCCAGCGATACGGCACAATACATTAAAATAAATAAAGCTTTTCTTGATAAAACTACCAGCGCACTTGTTATTGCCAAAATTCCTGACTCGCTCTATTATAAAAATATCAATGTGCAGCTGCAGCAATATCTGGCTGATAATTTTATTAAAACTATACAGATGGAACAGATTGATGGCAATCTGGAAGGTTTCGTAAAAGACACTGGCATCTTCGCGAACGCGCCAAATTTCCTCTATAAAACAAAAGAAGTTTTGGATCAAAACAGCTCTTATCAATTGTTGATCACTGAATCGGAGAACGGAAAACAGGTGAATGCTTCTACAGAAATCATCAATGATTTTAATGTACAACGACCTACGGGTTTTACCAAAGTGAATTTTTTTCCCGGAGGAACTTACAAAACACAATGGAGCTCGGCAAAAGATGGAAAACTTTATGCATTGACAATCCGTTTTTATTATAAGGAGGTGAATTTTGTAGACACCACTCTATTTCAGGAGAAGTATCTCGATTGGCCTATATTCTCGAGCCTGCGTTCTGTTTCTACAGTAGGCGGCCAAACAATGGAATCAGACATTGCCGGGGATGCGTTCTATTCTTATCTCAATTCCCAATTGACGGAAGATCCCTCAGTCTTCCGCATCTCACAATATTTCAATTTTATGTTTTCTGTAGGTGGTGAAGAACTGGATATATATAACCAGGTAACTCTCGCGCAGCAGGGAATCACATCCGGCTCTGTGCAGCCTGAATATACAAACATCGAAAATGGGCTTGGTCTTTTTTCCTCCCGATTTCATAAGACCGTATTCAATGTGCCCATAGATGTACATACCATAGATACTCTCGCTTGCGGACAAGTGACCAGCCATCTCCGGTTTATGAATTCCGTTGGCGATCTTTGTTTCTAAAAAGAATTGGATTTTTTACTCGAGAATTTCGTTTTGCGTCTGCTTATATCGATGCGATTTTATCATGCCTTTTTGTCACCACCTCGATACGTGCCGAATATAAAATCTTTTTTTTATGCCATTATTTCTTGCAAATGATCGTATACGTCCCATGGCATAACTATTGACAAACGGGGCTGTTCAACTTAAAAATTTATACAAATGGGAAAAATAATAGGTATTGATCTGGGTACCACCAATTCCTGCGTGGCGGTGATGGAGGGTGCTGACCCGGTGGTGATAGCAAACGATGAGGGTGCACGCACTACTCCATCCGTGGTTGCATTTTTATCAAACGGAGAGCGGAAAGTGGGAGCACCGGCAAAACGCCAAGCCATCACCAATCCCAAGAATACAATTGCTTCTATAAAGCGGTTTATGGGGAGAAGATACAATGAGGTTGGGTCGGAATTGAGGTATGTAGCATATGATGTTGTAGGAGGTGATAATGATACTGTTCGTGTAAAAATTAATGATCGTAATTATACATCTCAGGAAATTTCTGCAATGATCCTTCAAAAGATGAAGAAGACGGCAGAGGATTATTTAGGACAACCTGTTACAGAGGCAGTGATTACTGTTCCTGCTTACTTTAATGACTCGCAGCGGCAAGCCACCAAAGAGGCTGGTGAAATAGCCGGTTTAAAAGTACTGCGCATAATTAATGAGCCAACGGCAGCGGCACTTGCTTATGGTCTCGATAAAAAACATAAGGACGAAAAAATTGCTGTATATGATCTTGGGGGAGGCACATTTGATATTTCTATTCTTGAATTAGGGGATGGAGTATTTGAGGTTAAATCCACAAACGGAGACACCCACCTTGGTGGTGATGATTTTGACCAGGTGATCATAGGATGGCTGGCTGACGAATTTAAAAAGGATGAGCCGAACATCGATCTGAAAAAAGATCCTATGGCCTTGCAGCGATTAAAAGAAGCTGCAGAGAAAGCAAAGATTGAATTGTCATCTTCCGTGGAAACGGAGATAAATCTCCCATATATAACAGCGGTTGATGGAGTGCCAAAGCATATGGTGAAGAAACTTTCGCGTGCAAAATTTGAACAGCTTGTTGATCCATTGGTAGAACGTACCCTTGAACCTTGTCGCAAGGCAATTGCCGATGCGGGCGTGAATGTTTCAGAAATAGATGAAGTGATATTGGTAGGCGGATCAACACGCATTCCAAAGATTCAGGAGGTAGTAGAAAAATTCTTCGGCAAGAAGCCCCATAAA
>JACCZV010000119.1 GCA_013695775.1 Chitinophagales bacterium
GATAGCGGCGTAATGATTTCTAGTGGTAACGTTAACTTTGCCGTGGGACCTAATATTTCGCCTAGCATAACGTCCTCAAACGGATGTGGGGGCTATCCTCCATTAAATACTCTAAGCGGACAGATGACCTTCGATGCTGCTGTGCTGGATTTTGATGTAATGTTGAATACTGACACACTTAAATTCAATTACGTTTTCGGTTCTGATGAATATATGGAGTGGGTCGGAACGATATTTAATGATGTGTTTGGATTATGGATCTCTGGTCCTGGCATTACCGGCCTGCTGAACCTTGCTACCTTGCCTGGAAATTTGCCGGTAACTCAGGGCAACGTCAATTGTACCTCAGGCAACGGTGCATATTATGTATGCAATGATCCATCTAATTATTTATGTAACGCAACCTATAATTGCCCCACCAATGCCAGTACTACTACAATCGAGTATGATGGCTTTTCAACAGTTCTTGAAGCAAAGGTTGCGGTAGTTCCAGGCCAAACTTATCATCTCACTTTTGCAATTTCGGATGCCGGCGATGCTATATACGATTCCGGAGTATTTATAGAGGCCGGCTTTTTGGAGCAATACGCTGTTAGTATAAGCTCAGACTCATCTGTTAATTTTGTAAATCCATTCGACTCCGCACTTTCGATTGTGGAGGGATGCCAGCCGGGCGTAATTAATATTTTTCTTGAAAACTTTACTACTGATACTGTTCAACTGCCTATGGTTATTGGTGGTACTGCTACTTCAGGAACGGATTACACAGCCTTAGAGGATACGCTCTTGTTTTTTCCCGGTGATTCCTTACAATCTATTTTTGTAGGAGCATTTGCAGATGGCCTTACAGAGGGAAATGAAACGGTCATCATTTATACCCTTGACCCGTGCACGGGATTGGTTGCAGATAGTTTCGTGATGAATATAGTGGATGATTTCCCTTTCGAAGTTTCTGCTGATACCAACATTTGCGAGCACGATTCTTTGATGCTGAATGTAACTTATAGCCCTTATTATCAATACAACTGGCAACCATCTGCCTACCTCGCCTGCGATACCTGTAGTAACACGGTTGCCTTTCCACCTTTTTCAACTGCTTATGTAGTTGGTGTTACTCTTGGAAACTGCACAAACTATGATACTGTATCCGTGTCAATTACTTCAGTAGATCCATTCGCTGGTGATGATCAGAATCTATGTAATGGTGATACGTTGGCTCTGCTGGCGGTGGGAGGAACCTCTTATTCCTGGACTCCTTTGGTTGGATTAAGTGATCCTGCAATTGCAAATCCACTGGCATTTCCTACAGTAACGACCAATTATATTGTAACTGCTATCGGAACAAATCCTCTTTGTCAGGATAATGATACCATTCTTGTAAATGTTGTACCTAACCTCGAAGGTACCGCTGGCTCTGATACAGCGGTTTGTCCAGGCAAACCTGTACAGCTTTGGGCAGCAGGTGGCGATTTCTATGAATGGGAACCTGCAACCTACCTTGATTTTAATGCAACGGCGTCTCCATTGGTAACACCGGAGGCAACTATCACATACACCGTTACCGTAAGCAATGTCTATAATTGCAGCGATGTCATTGAAGTAACGGTAGAGGTGTATCCTGATCCGGAAATAACCATCAACGAGCCTTATGAAATTTATACTGGTGAAAGTGCTCAGTTGTTTGCCCATGCTGGAATCGGTTCCTCCTATTCCTGGCAGCCAGACAACAACATATCTGACCCTAACATTTATAATCCAATCGCCCTACCGGATTCGTCCACCACTTATTATGTGGTGATTACTACATCAGAAGGCTGTCTTTATACAGAGACAACTCAAGTGAATGTATTGTTTGAAACACTAATAGCAATGCCCAATGCTTTTACACCGAACGGTGACGGGTTAAACGAAGAGTTGAAAATTATTGTACGTGGCCCAGTTGAACTTAATTCCTTCAAAGTTTTTGATAGATGGGGAAATCCGGTATTCCTCACCAAAAATATTGAGGATGGTTGGAATGGAAAAACTCAGGGCAAAAATGCTGAGATAGGTTCCTATGTCTATTCAATTGAGGCAACAGATGGTAATGGGAAGCATTTCAGTAAGCATGGAAATTTTCTTCTGTTGCGATAAGGATATTATCTACATTTATCAAATTGTGTAATTAGAAGGGAAGGTTCACAAAGCTGATTAAGGGTTTGAATCTGAGTGGTTACTGATTTACATAATTTTATTATTAATTTAATTTTGTTCTCTACAGACAAATAACATAGCATGATGAAAACATTTACGATCTTTTTTCCATTGGTGATATTCGCCGTGGCAGGTTTAGCCCAGGATATACACTATTCACAGTTTTATGCCTCTCCATTGACTTTAAATCCTGCGCTTACCGGAGTAAATAATTGTAATTACCGGGTTGGCGTGATGTATCGAAATCAATGGAAAAGTGTTAGCTCAAACCCATATCAGACACCCTCTATCTCTTTCGACATCAACAACGTATTGCAGAGGATCGTAAAAACCGGTACGTTATCAGTTGGTGCCTTGGTGCTAAATGACAAGGCAGGGGCCGGCGATCTTACAAACCTCACCATTGCAGGGTCTGTCGCATATCAGCGTCCTTTAACAGCAAGCAGAAAGCTTAACCTTTCAATTGGCCTTCAGCCTGCATATGTTCAAAAGCGACTTGATTTCACAAAGCTTTCCTTTGAAAACCAATTTAACGGTCAGGACTTTGATCCCACGTTGTCGAACGGTGAAAATTTTACTGATAAATTTGGATACTTGGATCTAAATGCCGGGCTTTTTCTTTCGTACGCAGCAGGTAGAAACTCTGACATATTTGCGGGCGTCTCACTCTTTCATATCCTTTCACCCAAAGAAACTTTTATTGGTGGCGATAACAAGTTAAACATGCGAATTGCTGGTCATGGTGGCGTCCGTTTAGGAGTTTCTGAAAAGCTCGATCTTATTCCGCAGATATTATTCATGACGCAATCGAAAGCTAAAGAGGTGAATCTTGGCCTTTCAATACAATATGGTTTCAACCCTGATGTTTCGTTGTTTCTTGGAGGTTATGACAGACTTGGTGACGCCATCATCGGAATGGCCGGATTAGAATATAAACGCGTACGCTTTGGCTTTAGCTATGACATCAATACATCATCATTAAAGGAGGCAAGTAATGGAAATGGTGGCTTTGAGCTTTCTTTAAGTTATACTGGTTGCCTTGGGGGATTTGTGCTCGATAAGCCAATCATGTTCTGCCCAAGATATTAATGAAATTTAATCTGTTTTTGAATATAGTGCCTGGGAATAAATTATAGAACTTAAATGATCAGGCCCACAAAAAACCTAAAAAGAAGTTAAGATGAGACATTTAAAATTTACCCTTTTACTGGCCTTCGTTTTTCAAATGGGAACAGTCTTTTCTCAGGATTCTCAGGATGCTCAGGAG
>JACCZV010000130.1 GCA_013695775.1 Chitinophagales bacterium
TTTCACTACTTTTCCCTCTATAAAATAATGATGGCCAAGGAGGTGGGATGCTGTTTTTACATCGCCCTCTAACAAGGCGAGCCGAATGCGTGACGAACTCACTTCGATATCGTCAATAAGCTGCTTGGGTATCTCCTCAACAGTGAAATCATATTTATCTGAAAGCTTCCTTAGCAGCTCGATATTGCCATCGCGGTGATGTCCAAACTGGTGATTGTAACCTATAACAATCATTGCAGGATGGAATTTGCTTATTAGAAACTGATCTACATATTTTTTGGCCGACAGCCTGGAAAATTCTTTTGTGAAGGGCACCACCACGAGATGATCTACCTCATAATGATTCAATAAGTCAATCTTTTCCTGCAATGTTGAGAGCAGATAAAGAGAGCTGTCTCCGGGATATACTATTGTTCGGGGGTGCGGATCAAAGGTAATGAGCACACTTTCGCCATCTATATTTTTAGCCAGCTCTTTGATGCGATGAATCAACTGCTGATGCCCGCGATGTACGCCATCAAATGTCCCAACCGTGATTACCGCATTTCTAAAGCAGGGCAATGCCTCCGGGTTTTTATGAACCTGCATCATAACCTTCCATCAGAATTTTTATCAAATATATTCGCTGTAAAATCACTTCTGTGGGATAAAAATAATTCAGAGCTAAATGCATTTATGAGCAGTATTTTTGGAAATTGCCATCGCAGAAACCCATCCGCTTTTGCATGAAGTCAAAGGTAAGGATTAAGAGATGGCGGCCGGGTCCCACCTTCCTATAACGTTGTTATATTTGGCTTAGCAGCTTCACCTTTTTATTATTCCGAAAGTATATATTAAGATGATTCTTCCTGATAAGATGCAATTTTCAGGATCATTCCCCTGTGTTGATTGAAGCATATTCTTTCGACTGTTGTCCGTTAACAAATGTGGCAAAATCCTCCATCTGCCATGCATCACTCAAATGATAATTGCCTATTCGTGTTCGGCAAAGAGCCGACAGGTAAGCCCCGCTATGCAATGCTTTTCCGAAATCATTCACAAGGGAGCGTACATAAAATCCTTTACTGCATACAATCCTGAAACTTACCTCCGGCAATGCCACGGCAGTGATCACGAATTTATGCAGCAGCACTTTTCTTTTTTCTAATTGAAATACTTCTCCCTGGCGCGCTTTTTTATAGGAGCGTCTGCCTTCTACAAATACTGCGGAAAAAGCTGGAGGGGCCTGCATTGTTTCGCCTTCAAAAAGTAATGTAGCGTTAATAATTTTTGCTTCTGAGATGTGTTTGATATCATATATATGATCCACTGGTTTCTCAAGATCAAAGCTCGGTGTGGTTGCACCAAGCGTCATGGTGCCGGTATATTCCTTTTCTAAATCCTGAAACTGTATTATGCGTTTTGTAAATTTTCCGGTACATAGAATTAACAATCCGGTGGCAAATGGATCGAGGGTCCCTGCATGGCCCACTTTTGCCTGTGTGAGCCGTTTAACTTTTTTCACCACATCAAATGAAGACCAATCGAAGGGTTTATTAAAAAGCATAACAGCCCCTTGCCGAATTTCCTCAATGGTCATAACATGTGCAAATTCACTTCCAGGGCTATTAGTAGAAGCAATATGGTGCCAACGATGATTCGATAATATCCAAAGGCTTTAAATCCATGCCTGGTAAGATATCCAACAAATGCTTTAACGGCTATCATGGCGACAATAAAAGCAACTATAAACCCGATAGCCAAAGGAATTAATGTTGCATAAGTTATAGATTTGTAATGGTCCATAAGATCTAATCCAGAAGCTGCCGCCATGGTAGGAACTGCGAGGAAAAAGGAAAATTCGGCTGCCTGCTTTCTGCTCAATTTTTGAGTCATACCACCTACAATTGTTGCCGCAGACCTTGAAACACCGGGTATCATACTAATTACCTGAAACATGCCAATCTTTAGAGCCATAGTAAATGAGACGGGTTTCTCAGGCCCCTCTCCCTCCTCTGTGAAAATATTATCAATGAATATTAGAACGATTCCGCCTGCCAGCATTGATATTGCTACTACGGTTACGCTTCCAATCATTTGCTTTATCAAATCATGAAAAAGAAAACCAAATACTGCTGCAGGGATAAAGGCTACTATAAGCTGCAAATAAAAATTCAGCCACTCTTTTATAGGTTTGCTCCCAGGTAAAAACTTTCTCCAATATAACACTACAATTGATAGAATAGCACCAAATTGAATAACCACCTCAAACATCTTAACGAAATCATTGTCATTTATTCCCATCAGGGTTGAAGCAATAATCATGTGACCCGTGGAGGAGATTGGCAAAAATTCTGTGATGCCTTCTACTATGCCTAAAACGATGGCCTGTAAGTTATTCAAGATGCCGGCAAAGATAGGAGGGAAGTGCACACTTCAAACTCATTCCAGGTTTCATGAATGAAGAGAGCATGAAGTGCATCAAGCATTTAAATTTTTATTACAATGGAAACACTGGTGATTAAGTAAACTGTGAATAGTATGTGCATGATGTCATAGCATTGGAGGGAGTAAGTTTTATGTGGGAAAACTTACATCAATTTCTTCACTGTTAATAATTTACTAATCTTACAATTGAATCGCACAGATTAATTTTATACATTTGTGCGCTTTAAATTCATTCTAAATAAACCCTGTAAATTATGAAGTCTCTTTTAGTTTTTGCTGCTTTAGCACTTATAGTTGCTTTTTCTTCGTGCAATCAAGCTGAAAAAACCGACAGCACTGCCACCAATAATAACGATAGCGATATGGTATTGAAGGAGGACAATGAAGTATCGCAGCAGGAAAAACAGGAAACCAATTGGGACGATGTTGATTTTACATCCCCTATTGTAAAGTATGATGAGGTAAGCTCAAAGGATATCGATGTTCGTGGCAATGACCAATATACAATTTATAGTATGAATGAGGACATTCTTTTTGCCTCAGGACAATCAACGTTGAGTGCATCTGCGGAAACTAACCTGAAACAGATTGCTAACTCAATTAACCAAAGGTATATGGAAGGAAAAATTCGGGTATATGGTTACACCGATTCTATTGGCAGCAAGCAAGAAAACAAAGATCTTTCGCGTGCTCGTGCTGAAGCTGTTAGAAACTTCCTGGTATCCAATGGTCAAATCATGGATGACAGAATCGATGTTAATGCAGAAGGTGAGAAAAAGCCGGTAGCTTCAAATGAGACAGCAGCAGGCCGGGCCCAAAACAGAAGAGTGGAAATAGTAGCTAGAAATAAGTAGAGTAAGTTACTCAGGATAAAAGGCTCTGCGGTGATCAAACTTCAGAGCCTTTTTCAATTATATATTGACCTAAGTTTAAGGGGGGTATGAGGAAAAGTCGCGGAATTATCATACCTTTGCGGTAGATTACATTAAAAGCCCAACAATACACTTTTTCATGTCTTCACTTAAGGTTTCCCGAGCTTTTTTAGATGGTCCAGTTGCCAATATCATAAATCAGGCAACCAAAGTTGCTACATCCATGAATGGAAATGAGAATTTTCCCATTCCTCCAATATCGCCAGGTGGTTTGCAGTCAGTTGTAAATGATCTAAAGCTGATGGAAACCAAAGCGAAAGACAATAAGCAGCAACATATCATTAACAGGGATGTAGCACTTGCTGATGTACAGGATTTCTTACTACAAAACGCTACCTATGTTGAGAATGCCTCTAAAAATGATCTGGTAATTTTATTAAGCAGTGGGTTTGAAGCGCAGCAGAAACCTTAAAAAGCATTACTGACCTCCTATTTTATTCATAAGTTGTCACCATTGTTCGAGAGCAAATAATATTAACTACTCGGATAATATCATCCTTGTAATATCATTAAGTTACAAACAATATTGCGCGGCCTATTTCATTACATCCCCAAGAATTATTGTATGCTCAGTTAAGAGGCGGCGTTGATGGAAGCTGGTGTTGAGTTCTGATTTCTTCTTTTGGCTCAGAATTCTCGTATGCTGTGATGATCTTCTTTACCAGGGGATGGCGAACGACATCTTGTTCAGTTAGGTAAACAGTTCCAATTCCTTTTATATCAGATAGAATGTCAAGGGCACGAAATAGCCCACTTCGCTGTGTTTTGGGGAGATCTATCTGTGTTATGTCACCAGTTACTATGCATTTGGCTGAGGAACCAATACGTGTGAGGAACATCTTTAATTGAGACTCTGTAGTATTTTGTGCCTCATCGAGAATAATATAAGCATGATCGAGCGTGCGGCCTCTCATGAAGGCGAGAGGGGCTACCTCAATCACACGGTTAGACATATAGAAGTTTAACTTGTCTAACGGAATCATGTCATCGAGTGCATCGTAGAGCGGTCGCAGATATGGGTCAATCTTTTCCTTAAGATCCCCGGGCAGGTAGCCGAGGTTCTCACCTGCCTCAACTGCCGGTCGGGTAAGGATTATCTTCCTTATCTCCTTACTCTTCAAAGCCCGAACTGCGAGTGCTACGGCAGTATAAGTTTTTCCTGTACCAGCAGGACCGATGGCGAAGATGATGTCATTGTCTTCTGAAAGATCAACCATCTTTTTCTGATTCGGAGTCTTTGCCTTTACCACAATTCCATTTGGGCCATACACTATAGCGTCGTCCTGGGGCTTAGGCATGTCAAGATCGAAAGGATCCAGATCATCTAAAAGGTCTTCCGTAGCCTTGTCAGTAAGACGGCCATATTTTTCTATGAACTGAATTAAATTATTGATCTTTTCTTCCAGCAATCCAAGATCTTCTGTGTTGCCTTCAATCTTGATCTTGTTGCCGCGTGAGGTGAACTTTACCCGTGGAAAGGCATTTTTTAAAATATGTAATCGTGAGTTATTGATTCCAAGAAGGTCGACAGGATCGATAGAATCGAGGTGAATTATTAATTCGGTCAAGGTTGTGTAGAGTGTTTTATTAGGTAAAAATAGGCAAAAAAGGATTTCAAATCCATAGCACCATTTAAGTCTGTAAACAGTTCTATTTACGATCTATATCAGGCGATAATCACGATAAGAATATTTTTTTCACCGCTTTAATACTCTGACAATAATCCTCATATATTTCAAAAGCTTCTTTAACTATTAAATGAAGCTCAAAACGCTTTTATATTGTAACAGCTAACATTTACTTTCTTTGCATGTCCTCTATTCCCTACGATCTTATAGGTGGATAATAACGACCTAAGTTACCATGACCATTGTCACCCTTACCACTGATCTTGGCACACGCGATCATTATGTCGGTGGGGTGAAGGGTGAATTGCTTAGGGCTCTCCCCCACATTCAAATTATAGATATTTCGCATGATATAACTCCTTTTAACATCATGCATGGGTCATTTGTATTAAAAAATTGTTATCATCATTTTCCCGATGGTACTTTTCACCTCATTGGGGTAAACATGCTTTATGAAGAAAATGCACAATTCCTGATAGTGGTTAAAGGACAGCATACATTTATAGGACCTGATAACGGGATCTTTGGGCTTTTATGGGATGGCGAGCCTGCGGACAAAGCTTTCAGATTATTCTTGAATGATATGGAAAAAAAAAGCACCCTGCCCATGAAAGATCTATATGTGCGGGCAATGAAACATCTTTTGACAGAGCGTAACATTGAAAAAATTTCAGAAAAAATCCCCTCATTCAGGCAAAGTACAATGGGAAGACCTATAGTGTCGCCAGATCATATACGAGGGTCAATCATTTATTTTGATCATTTCGAAAATGCAATTGTAAACATTCAAAAAGAAGAATTTGAAAGCATTAGAAAGGGAAGGAAGTTTATTTTTTATTTTAAGAGATATGATGATGTTGAGTCCATCTGCGATAACTATTCAGATGTGCCGGAGAGTGAAAAACTATGCATGTTCAATTCGAGCGGTTACCTTGAAATAGCGATCAATAAAGGCAATGCGAGGGGGTTGTTGAACCTAAGTGTGGGGGATATAGTTCAGGTGGAATTCAGATCATGAACCGGGAGATTGAGGAAAACCTTTTTGTCTCACCAAACCAGTTCTCTATTTCCTTTCCTCCACCTCCTCAAGATTGTCATCGGGCATGCGGTCAATTAAGTAATAGTTTGGATCGATACCGGCTTTATCTGGCAATTGATCAACAGTGAAAGTAAAGGTATTTTTATCTGATGTAATCTTCATCTGCTTGCTGTAAATCTGTTTTCCTTGCTCCTTGCCTTTTTCAGGCGCAGATAATACTCCAATCTCTATCCAGTCATTGATTGCTATTTTAGATTCTCTTCCCAAAGAATCTGCTTTGTATTTTTCAGACAGTACAATCAGGATTACTTCATATTTTCCATTATCAAGTTTTTTATAGGAGGCCTCAAGGGCACGCAGGTTGAAGACCGTCATATCATAAAATAAATCCTTGATAAGATATTTTAATGAATCGGGGGTCACTTGTTCCAGGCGATCTGCCAGATCATAAGCGTTCGGATAGGGTGAATTTTTATATGCGTATGAATCGATCATTTCGCGCAATGCTTTGTTTACCTTGTCTTCACCTATCATCTGTTTTAGATAATACATTATCACACTTGCTTTATTGTAATGAATGTAGCCCTGGTTCTCTACCCGTAGCAAGGGCACTTCTTTTGTTTGTTCCTGTCCCCGGCTGCGCAGGTATCGATCCATTTCATATTTCAAAAACTTGCTCATCTGGTCTTTCCCATACATATCTTCCATTACCATCAGTGCTGAATATTGCGCCATAGATTGAGATAACATTGTGGCACCCTGCATATTTGCACCAACTACCTGGTGTGCCCACCATTGATGCCCCATTTCATGCGCCACCACAT
>JACCZV010000137.1 GCA_013695775.1 Chitinophagales bacterium
TCGCAAAGGTTTGCAATTTCGTTCATGAACGAAATGCGTGTTGCGAGATATGAATTCGCGGCATACTTCGTCATCTCCGCAGACCGTTCATCCATAAAGATGATCGGATTTCCCTGCCGCACAAAAGGTTCATACAATTGCTCCAGTAATTTTTTGGCCCGGTCTGAAGAGGTGCCGATTACAACACGGTCAGGCTTCATGAAGTCTTCCACAGCGATGCCCTCCCGCAAAAACTCAGGATTAGAGACTACATCAAATTCAACCTTTGCATACTCTGCAACCATGGCGTGAACACGTTCTGCTGTTCCTACGGGTACGGTGCTTTTATCTACTATCACTTTATAATCATCGATGATGGCACCAATCTCACGAGCAGAATTCAATACATAAGAGAGGTCTGCACTTCCATCTTCACCTTCAGGAGTAGGAAGAGCAAGAAATAAAATCTTAGATGCATCTACTGCTTCTTTCAAATTAGTGGTGAATGTCAGCCTGCCCTGATTTACATTTCTATCAAACAGCAGTTCCAGATCAGGCTCAAATATGGTTAGTCTACCGCTACGCAACGCTGCAATCTTCTCCTCATTAATATCTACACAAATAACATGATTACCCATCTCGGCGAAGCATGTGCCGGTCACCAGGCCTACATACCCTGTTCCTATTACTGCAATGTTCATTTTATAATGTTAAAGATTTAGTTAATTACTCTTTTTAAGTTGAATTGTTACATGTGGCTGTTCTATGCCATTGGGATTTAATGGATTTAGCAATTATGCAGCCATACCACCCACTTTCATTATTGTAGCAGCGAATTTTAATCTTTAAAAAAATTTAAAACTGTCTCGGCAATGTAAATAAGCTGTTCCTTGTCAAGCTCTGTATGCATTGGCAGTGAAATCACATGGTCACTCAGCCACATTGTATTTTTCATATCTCCCACCACCCTTCCGCGACCTATAAAAGCCTGCTGCTGATGGCATGGTATGGGGTAATAGATCATTGCAGGAATACTGTAGGCTTGTAAATATTTAACGAGACCATCCCGGTTCTCCTGTACAATTAAGGTATACTGATGAAAAACATGGTAGCCATATACAGCACGTTGCGGTACTGTAATCTTCGGATGATTTGAAAAAGCCTCGTCGTAGAAATCAGCAGCTTGTCTGCGTGCGGTAATGTATTCATCCAGATGATTAAGCTTAACGCGAAGTATTGCGGCCTGTATCGTATCGAGGCGGGAATTGACCCCGATCAATTCATGATAATAGCGTTCCTTCTGACCGTGATTTGCAATCATTCTTATCTTATCAGCAGTTTCAGTATCATTGGTATTTATTGCGCCGCCGTCACCGTAACAACCAAGATTTTTAGATGGAAAAAAGGAGGTGCAACCAATGGTACCCATAGCGCCTGTTTTTTTCTCAGTTCCATCCGGGAAGATATAATTACCCCCAATTCCCTGTGCATTGTCTTCAATCAGGGGGATTGAAGAGGAATTTGCAAGTGCAAGCAACGGCTCCATTTCCACTGTCTGGCCGTAAAGATGCACCGGAACGATTGCCTTGGTTTTAGGGGTGATAGCCCTCTCTATTTCCGGGCACTCTATAGTAAATGTATATGGATTTACATCAACGAATACTGGATTCAGCTTTAGCAACGCAATCACTTCAACCGTTGCATAATAGGTGAAGGATGGGCAAATTACCTCATCACCAGGCTGCAGATCAAGAGCCATCATAGCAATCTGCAGAGCATCGGTTCCATTTGCACATGGAATCACATGCTTTACATGGAGATATGTCTCAAGTTCTGCAGCGAATTCCTTTACGGGTAGTCCGTTGATAAATGCTGCAGAATCCACTACCTCTTGGATGGCACAGTCAATAGATGGTTTTATTTTCTGGTATTGCACCTTCAAATCAACCATTTCAATTTTACGCATTGCGGTAACACCGGTATTTGGCCGCAAATATAGGGAGAGAACGAGATTCTCAGCTTTAAGGTTAACCACCTTCTTACCATTAGGATTGAGTGCAATTAAATACACCCGAACCTATTTACTTTATTTTTGACAATTATGAGGCTGAAGAGAATCTTGATTATTATAACATTACTGCTTCATTCTACAGTTTTATATCTGCAAGCTCAAATCAGATCGAATATTGATGATACAACAGTAAATGCAAAATTATTGACCTTCAGCTATTCGGTCCAAATACCCGTAGCAGACCTCGCAGAACGATTTGGAACCAGCAACTGTCTTGGCGGGGGACTTTACTTTAAGATTCCGCATAACATTCTTCTTGGCGCAGAAGCCAATTACATTTTCGGAGGGAACATACGGGAAGATTCTATTTTGAATTTTCTTTATACTTCCTCAGGAGGTTTAATTGGAATTGATGGCTTATATGAGACAGTATTTCTATTTGAAAGGGGAATTGCCTTTTGGGGGAAATTCGGAAAGATCATACCCGTTTTCAATTCGAACCCTAACACGGGAATCACACTAATAGCTGGAGCAGGATTTCTTCAGCACAGAATAAAATTTTCATCCCCTAACCATACTTTACCCTATCTCTCCGGTGATTATTTAAAAGGATATGACCGGTTGTCAAACGGATTTGCTGTTTCGCAATATATTGGTTACACACATCTCGACAAGCGAAAGCTGATGAACTTCACATTTGGAGTAGAGGTAATCGAGGCATTCACTAAAAGCCGCCGCGACTGGAATATGGATCAAATGAAGAAAGATGAATCAAAACGTTTCGATATGTTGCTGGGAATAAAGGTCGGCTGGATTCTTCCTTTCTATGGACGCGGTGAAGAGCGGATTTATACTTATTAGCTATATATTATTTGATATATACTTTCTAAAACCATCTAATTGATAAAAGTACATCATCAGCTATCTGAAATGTTGAGATTTAATTTGAAGACCTGATGAATTTTCTGGCTACTTTTCTTTACGATCTTGGTCTTCAATTTTATTCCTTATGCATCACCATTGCATCACTGTGGGATCAGAAAGCCATGCAATGGAAAAATGGAAGAAAAAATCTGTTCAGGAAAATAAGATTAGCACTAAATGATAATGAAGAAAGGATATGGTTCCATTGTGCTTCCGTAGGAGAATTTGAACAGGCTCGACCCGTCATGGAAGCATACCGCATCCACTACCCTTCACATAAAATCGTTCTAACCTTTTTTTCGCCATCGGGCTACGAATTAAGAAAAAATTATGCTGGCGCAGATTATATTTTCTATCTGCCACTGGATACTGCCTCAAATGCCAATAAACTTATTTCCCTTTTCCAGCCACTATTGGCTGTATTTACGAAGTATGAGTTCTGGTTCCATCATTTGAAAGAACTCAGGAAGAATGATATTCCTGTTATTCTCATCTGTGGAATTTTTCGCAAAAACCAACTTTTTTTTAAATGGTATGGAAAAACGTGGAGCACGGTGCTTCATTTTTTCAGCCATATTTTAGTACAGGATCAGTCCTCCTGTCAATTGCTGCGAACATTTGGATTGAAAAATGTGGAGATTGTAGGAGATACACGCTTTGATCGTGTATGGCAGATTGCTCAGCAAAAAACCGATCTTCCAGCCATCGAAAGATTTAAAGAGGGTGATAAATTATTTGTTGCCGGCAGCACCTGGAAGGCAGATGAAAGGCTTATAAAAATCTTAACAAATAGATTTGATCAATGGA
>JACCZV010000180.1 GCA_013695775.1 Chitinophagales bacterium
GCCAAAAATAGAAATCATTTACTCCGGAGACACTACGATATGTTATGGTACAGAAGCTCAACTGCATATGTCTGCGGTGGGTGGGTTCCCACCATATACCGTTAGCTGGGATAATGGAAATTCAATAGATAATCCCTACATCGTTTCACCAGAAACAGATGAGATTTATGTAGCGGTAGCCTATGATGACAGCGGCTGCTATAGTGAACCTGTAGAATACAAAGTGGAAGTGCAACAAAAACCCCTGATAGAATTGGGATCTGATACATTGTTATGCTACGGTGAAGTATTATATAAAAACATCTTCTTCCCGGGAGCGGAATATCTATGGCAGGATGGATCAGTTTATTACGATTATTCTATCAAGGAGCCCGGGGTCTATATCGTAGATGCGTATAATTTCTGCTTTCATTCTAAAGACACCATTGCCGTAAAATTCGACGATTGTGGCACCTGCGTGCACATGCCCAATGCTTTCACGCCCAATGGTGATGGCCTTAATGATATACTTGTCCCTGCCATTGGATGTACCTTCAGCAGGTATTATTTCAGAGTGTTTAACCGATGGGGAGAATTGGTATTTGCAACCGTTGACCCAACCTTCGGATGGAATGGATTCTACGCAAACAAGCCATCGCTTATGGGTACGTATGTTTGGCTTTTAGACTATGAAGGTCAGCAACATGACTTCTTGCTTACTGAGCAACTTAAAGGGAATGTCATTCTGATAAGGTAATACTCTTAACTAGACTCTACTACACTCTGAGTTTTTTTAAACTTAATTTTAGTTCACCGAGGATTGCTTTATCAATAGATTTGGTAAATGGATTTTCCAAATGTAATTGCTTCTGTAGGCGTTGGTTTATTGCTGATAGCCTTTTTTCTCAATGTGTTCAGATTTTTAAATGAGAACAGCCTCATCTATATCATCCTTAATATTTCTGGCGCCATGATATCATGCTATGCCTCCTACCTGATTCAGTTCGTTCCCTTCGTAATATTGGAAGGGACATGGGCGCTGGTTGCCCTCATAGTCTTGTTGCGAAAGTTGTTTTAATTGTTGTGTAGAGCAGGATTCCCTCATTAGAAATTCTAAAAAATCTATTAATTAATTTTAATGGTCAGAGGCATTCTGGCCTGCATTCCACTTATTATAGCAATATGCTGAAGCTCTTGAAATGTGGAATAGAATGGACCCAGTTTGTCTTTCAAAAGCCTTGTTTCTTTGGTATCCCGAAACATTCTTATGATTTCAAAGATGTCCTTATCAACTTCGGGATATTCTACAATACGATACTTTGAGGAGTTCGACAATTTTGATGCAAGAGCAATTGCTTCTTCCAATCCACCTAAAGTATCCACCAATCCAAATTTTAATGCCTGGCTGCCGGTCCAGACCCGGCCTTGTGCAATGGTGTCAACGAGAGATGGACTGATCTTTCTTCCTCTCACAACCGTCAATTTAAAATCGCGATAAATTGAATCAACGCCGCGTTGTATGATCATTTTCTCGTCGTCGCGCAGAGGGCGGGATATATCTCCGAAATCGGAATATTTTCCTGTGGAAACACCGTCGAAAGTAATGCCGAGCTTTTGTTCCAGCAGCTTTTGCATGTTAGGAAAAATTCCAAATACCCCAATAGACCCCGTTAACGTATTGGACTGAGCAATTATCCTGGTTGCGAACGCAGAAATATAATATCCACCCGACGCAGCATAATCACCCATTGAAACTACCACTGGTTTTTTAGCCGCGGTCAACTGTACTTCGCGCGCAATTACATCTGATGCCAACGCACTGCCTCCAGGTGAATTTACCCGCAACACTATCGCTTTCACTTTATCATCCTCGCGAAGCTTACGAAGCTGTGTTGCATATTTCACTGAACCGATATTGTCGTCGCTACCCTTGCCATCTACAATATCACCTGATGCAAAAAGCAATGCTATTTTATCAGTGCTTAACGATACGTCTCCCTGCTTGCCGCGCACATTGATGTATTTTTCCAGCGACACCATTTCAATTTCCTCATCTTCTTTAAGGTCAAGCCGCTTTCTTAGGTAGGCGCGTACCTCATCTTCAAACCAGACCTCATCTACGAGGCCATATTTTTTTGCATCTGCTGCAGTCTGCACCAGAAGGTTGTCATTTACACTATCAAGAGCTGAGATATTAATGCTCCTGCTGTCTGCAATGCTCTTCATCACTTTGTCAAATACATCTTTGAGCAGAACAGATGTCATCACCGTATTTTCATTGCTCATAGAGTCGAGCCTGAAGGGCTCGGTTGCTGACTTGTATTTACCATCATAAAACACCTGCGCCTGCACACCGACTTTATCAAGCAATTTTTTGAAAAATATGATTTGCGCATTCAGCCCATTGAACTCCACTATACCTTTCGGATTCAGCGTCACCTTATCTGCCGCACTGCACAGGTAATAGGCTTTTTCAGTATAAATCTCAGAGTATGCGACAACAAATTTCCCCGACTTTTTGAAATTTATCACGGCATCGCGTAATTGACCTGTGTTAGCCATTCCGAGGCCCACAAACCCAAAATGAAGATAAATGCCTTTGATGTTGGGATCTTCTGCTGCCTTTTCAATGCTTTTAACTATGTCATAGACACCGGGAGCTATGGTAGGCTCAAAATCAGTGAATGAAAATCCGTTAAAGGGAGTATATGTGGTCTGTTCAGGGATTTCATAATTAAGATTGAGGCTTAAGATGCTGTTAGATTTTATACCTACCGGATCATCATTGCTAAAAGAGGATGCAATGCCTGCAATAGATAAGACGATAATAAGCATGACCAAAAAAGAACCCAGCACGAATGCCAGCAGTGATCCGAAAAAAATTTTCCAAAAGCTCATGAATTTCTATTTAATGAGATGGACGAGTAGAGCACAAATTTATGTTAAACAGAAATACATCCAAGGGTTTGAGTGAGTTATTATATGGTATAATCAGAGTACAGCATACCCCATATTAAAACATTACATCGAAAGAAAAAATACAAACCTTACATTTGCCCGTTCCTGAAAAAACTCTTATGGAAGAAACTAAAAATAATTCAAGGAAAATGTTCTGGCTTCTGTTTTTTATCTCTCTTATAGCATTTATTGGATTTCTAATCTTTCTTCCACAATGGTTTTGGGTAACACTTCCCTTTATGTTTACCTTTTTAGCGCGGGCGATGAATGCAATATGATCACCTCATTCATTCTATCATTACATTAAGATCTGTACCTATTTTCGAATCATTCAACAAGACTTTGGAGTGTCATGAAGTATACATTGTACGGTTTTGAGCATTAATTTCTACAAACAAAATGCAGCTAATAGTTTACTTACTGGTTCTAACTTTTTTACATATTTACGATGTGAATATCATTTTTGGCTCTTTCGTTTTAACTTCAACTGCATAAAAATAAGGATATCAACATAAAATTGTGAGCAGGAAACCCTTTATTGGAAAGAACGGAATGGTTTTTTCTTACTTCCTCTCCGAAAGAATAGGAGGATACAAAATCCAAACAAATCAGTTCTTTTATAACCAAACCATCAATCTATGAAAGTCTTTAAATCTTTAGTATTTAGTGGGATAGTGCTTCTGGCGGGAAATATCCCATTTTCTTCTTCAGGCCAGGATACGACCCGTCAAGCTGTAAGTGATTATAAATACAAGGGATGGGCACTTACTGCAAAAGGCGGAGTTTTTAGCCCCTTTACAGATGTCCGCTCCAACAACATAGCCTTCAGCAGCGAAAATGGTAAATCGGAAATATCTTATGGAGGCGGCTTAGATCTTACTCATATGTTTAATAGCGCCTTTGGACTACAAGCAAACTTTTTATACGGTTCATTACTTGGAATAGCGGCAAAAAATAAATCTTCAGACGGGGGACAAGATCCCTTTTCATCATTGGGGTTCAGTGAGCCAGTTTACTTTGAAACCGATTTAATAAGTGGTGGACTGAGCGCTTATATAAATTTCAATAACCTCGCCTTAGCCCTTATAAAAGCAAACCAAACAACTAAACATGACCGCTGGCTCTCCATTTTTGGTACCATGGGGGTCGGGGTGGTAAATTTCGATTCGCAAATAAAGAGCTTGTCTTCTGACACAGTGTATTCTGTAGCACAAACCAATGCTGCTGGTGAAGTTATTGGAGGATTATCACGAGGAATTTCCGGAACTACTACCGCGTTGGAGGTGCCTTTCTCTCTTGGAGCTAAATTAAAGCTAAGCCGCTCCTTCGATCTTGGATTAGAGGTAGCCATGCATGTGGTGAATAGTGATAAGCTTGATGCCTTTGTTATCAATCAAAGCACTCCTTTTAAAGGTAATAAAGATAAATATGCCTTTACAGGCTTAGGACTTACCTACAAATTTGTGGGAAAAGATAAAAATAATCAGTACATAGAATGGAAAGATCCGGTAGAGGTAATGTATGATGATTTTAAGATTGTAAAAGATCAGGTTACCCGCCTTTCTACTGATACTGACAATGATGGTATATCAGAGATGTATGATAAAGAACCCAATACTCCCGTTGGTTCTAAAGTTTATGGGAATGGTACCTCAGTAGATACTGATAATGACGGTGTCATTGATGCGCGTGATAAAGATCTCTTTACCCCGGCAGGCTGCTCAGTTGATACAGCGGGCATTGGAATGGACATAGATAAGGATGGCGTTCCTGATTGTTTAGATAAAGAAGCCAATACAGCAGCAGATGCAATGGTCGACTTACATGGAGTAACTATTCCTAAACCGCCACCCAATACTGGATTTATTATGCCAACGGTTTATTTCGATACGAATAGTTCAACAGTAAAAACTACGGCGTACCCAGATCTTGCTGCCCTTGCAAAGTATATGCAACTGAGGCCTGAAGTGAAAGTTCAAATTGTAGGAAATGCGGACATTCGTGGATCAGAAAGTTATAATAAAGGTCTTGGGACAAAACGTGCCAATTCAGTTAAAGATTTCCTAGTTACATATTACCAAATTGATGAAAGTAGAATTGTTATTGAATCTGTTGGCGAAGCGAACCAGCTATATCCTAAAGTATATACAGTAAACAGAAGGGTAGAGATTCAGGAGATGCAGGATAATCAAAACAATATGCAGAATCAAAATCAGCAGAATCAGGAACAAAAAAATCAGGAAGAGCATAAGCATTAAAAAACGTTTCTTAAGCAAAAAAAGGCTGTTGCAAATCATTGCGCAGCCTTTTTTTATTTTCAATATAATGGATTCATAAATTCATATGAGAGGCATCACACAAGCGTTGTGATAAATGCCATAAAATTATTCCTGCGGCTACACTGATATTTAATGAATGCTTGGTTCCAAACTGCGGAATTTCTATTACTGTATCGGCTAGTTCAAGAAGTTCACTGCTAATGCCCTCCACTTCATTTCCGAATACCACCGCATATTTCAATTCTTTTGATGGAATAAAATTTTGCAGTAAAATACTTTTCGTAGTATGTTCGGCTAAAATTATTTGAAAACCTTTCTGCTTCAATTCTTCTACCGCCTTTCTTGAATCGTTGTAATAAATCCATTCAACAGATTGCGTGCTTCCTAAAGCGGTTTTTAAAACTTCACGATTCGGAGGTGATGCTGTGATGCCACAAAGACATAAGGAAGAAATAGCGAAGGCATCGCAGGATCGGAATACTGACCCTACATTGTGCCCACTGCGTACATTGTCAAGAATTACCACAATTGGCAACTTCTCCGCACTCCTGAATGCTTCAATAGATACGCGGTTTAATTCCGTGGTTTGCAGCTTTCGCATTATATCAGGCCCCTGGTAAATTACTATTTTTGTCTATCATCATGATGTATTGAAGAAGAGCGAAGAAATGAAAGAAACCCCACTAATGGGGCAATATAAACGCATCAAAGCAAAATATCCCGATGCGATCCTGCTGTTTCGGGTAGGCGATTTCTACGAAACTTTTGATACAGATGCCGTCACTGCTTCGAAGGTGCTGGGGATCGTTTTAACCAAGCGAGCAAATGGATCTGCCGCCTTCACTGACCTTGCAGGCTTTCCATATCATGCACTTGACACCTATCTGCCAAAGCTTGTTCGTGCAGGTTTTCGGGTTGCACTTTGTGATCAGCTCGAAGACCCGAAATTGACAAAGACAATTGTAAAACGTGGTGTTACGGAACTGATCACACCGGGAGTTACTGATAATGAGAATATCCTGGATCATAAAAACAACAACTTCTTATGCGCCCTGCATTTTGAGAACGAGTTTATCGGAGCTTCCCTCGTAGATATCTCAACAGGAGAATTATATGCCGCACAGGGCAATGCAGATTACATTGATAAGTTATTGCAGGGTTTTAAACCTTCGGAGATCATTTTTAGTAAAACAAAACAGAAAGAATTTCGCCAGCTCTTTGGTTCTAAATTTTACACTTATGCCATTGAGGATTGGATATTTCAATTCGACTATTGTAATGATATCCTCAACAAACATTTCGAAACTCAATCACTTAAAGGTTTTGGAATAACAGAGCTGAAACATTCAATTATAGCCTGTGGAGCCGCCCTGCATTATCTTCAGGTTTCCGAACATCCCAATCTCAATCATATTACGGGCATCTCGCGCATAGAAGAAGATCGCTATGTATGGCTTGATAGATTTACCGTGCGCAATCTCGAAATTCTGCACAGCAATAATGAGGGAGGTAAATCTCTTTTACAGGTAATAGACCAAACCTTGTCTCCCATGGG
>JACCZV010000192.1 GCA_013695775.1 Chitinophagales bacterium
GGCTACAGCTATCAACCTTGCAGGCCGTGATGTGTTTGAAGCCGTACAGATGTCTGTGCAACCCAAGGTGCTTGATACGCCACCTGTAACAGCCGTTGCCAAAAATGGCATACAACTAATCACCAAAGCGCGGGTTACTGTTCGCACAAACATCAACAAGCTGGTAGGTGGCGCCGGTGAGGAAACCGTGCTTGCACGTGTGGGCGAAGGCATTGTGACATGCATCGGCTCAGCAGGGTCGCATAAAGATGTTTTGGAAAACCCGGATTCCATCTCAAAGGTGGTGCTGGCCAAAGGGCTTGATGCAGGCACAGCTTTCGAAATTCTCTCTATAGATATTGCAGACATTGATGTAGGCAAAAACATTGGTGCTCAATTGCAGATGGATCAGGCAAATGCAGATAAGAACATTGCCCAGGCTAAAGCGGAAGAACGGCGTGCTATGGCTGTAGCCACCGAACAGGAAATGAAAGCCCGTGGTGCAGAAATGCGCGCAAAAGTTATTGAAGCGGAAGCGCTTATTCCACAGGCTATGTCGGAAGCATTCAGAAGTGGCAATATTGGCATCATGGATTATTATAAGATGAAAAATGTACAGGCGGATACTCAGATGCGAGAATCATTAGGTGGACCCATTGATACCAGGAAAGAATGATCTTCTTCCTCTGACCATTACTTGCAGACAGGCACAGGCCATTGATAATTTGTATAAAAAATTTGTTATCCATTATTAATAATAAGAGTCAAGCCCACCTGACCTTTAAAAGAGATTAATTAGTAGCATACGGCCTTCATACTTTTCTTACTTTAGAACTTATCATGATGAATGCTTCCCAGGTTGCCTTCGGCCGATTGTTAAAAATTATGGATGACCTGCGGGAACAATGTCCGTGGGATAAAAAACAAACTCTTGACTCTTTGCGGCTGCTTACTATTGAGGAAACCTATGAATTGGCTGATGCAATTGATGATAATGATATGAAGCTTCTAAAGGAAGAGATCGGAGATATTCTGCTGCATATGGTCTTTTATTCCAGGATCGCTTCTGAACAAGGCGCATTTGATATTACATCTGTTATAAATGCCCTTTGTGATAAGCTCATCCGCCGCCACCCTCACATTTATGGATTTCCTGAGAATTCAGAAGAACTGGTTAAGGTAAATTCGGAAGCAGATGTGAAGCATAATTGGGAGCAGATAAAGATGAAAGAAAGAAAAAAATCTGTACTCGAGGGTGTACCACAATCGCTGCCGGCAGTAGTGAAAGCATTTCGCATCCAGGATAAGGCGAAGCAGGTAGGTTTTGAATGGGAGAATAAGCAAGATGTTTGGATGAAAGTTGAGGAGGAGCTGAAAGAATTTTCGGAATATGCCAGCCGTGAAGATCTCCCTGCTGAGGAGAAAAAAAGAATGGAAAGTGAATTTGGCGACCTGCTCTTTTCCCTCATTAATTTCTCTCGTTTTCTTGAAATCGACCCCGAAGCTGCCCTTGAAAAAACGAATAAAAAGTTTATCTCCCGCTTTCGCATGATGGAAGATACCGCCGAAAAACAAGACAGGAAATTAAAAGATATGACATTGGGTGAAATGGATTTACTCTGGTCGCACGCTAAGGAAATATATAAATAAGTAGGTGGCTTCGCATTTGCTCTTTCAGTCCACCATCGCAAAATTGTAAATTTGCGCTGCTTATGATCAACTCATGGGTATGAACTATTGAAGTTTTTAAGAACATATAGGATCATTTTCCTTCTACTATCAATCCTGTGTCTATTCCTCTCACATAATATTGGAAGCTTTAGCCGGAAAACATCCGAACTTAAGCATGCTGCCGCCAAACTTTCTTCGAAGGTTTCTGATCTGCAATTGAAATTTCAACAAAAGCTGTCGGATCCGGCGATGATACGAATTATAGAATCCAAATCGTACTGGCGTAATATTTCAGCCTTCAGTTCGGAAGATTATGAGATCCTGATATATCAAAATGACTCGTTGGTATTCTGGTCGCAAAATTTAGTGATACCAGGTCAAAGATCATCTGAATCTAAAGAAGCTATAAGTTTTCAGAAATTCCGCAATGGATATTTTATAGTAGTAGAAAAAGTGCTTCCCGTAAACAGATCCGGAGAAATCTTTCATGTCTCAGCCCTTGTTCCGGTAAAATATTCATATGAGACGTCAAATAGTTATCTGAAACCTCACTTCAATAAATTGTTCGATCTGGAAAATTATTTCCTGTTGTCCAAGATAAGTCGTCCTGATCATCTTCCTGTGAATGATTTATCTGGAAAGCCTCTATTTTATGTAGGAATAGATCCTGCAGACTATTCTGGTAGGGCAAGTGGAGCGGCACTTCTATTCTTTGTTGCCTCTCTCATACTTTTCGTTGTCTTTCTTCATCAAGTATTAAATCTCCTGCCGGATCAGCGGCTTGTGTGGCTCCGACCATTGATCTTGTCCGTATTATTTATCGGTTTATATTTTTTATTATCAGATAGAAGCATACTTCTGAAGGGTGTTTCAAACTGGCGAATTTTTAATCCCGAGCTTTTTGCTTCAGAAGGCGTCGCTTCTTCCCTGGGCAGCCTCATCATACAGTTATTGTTTTTGTTTTGGGCGTGCATTTATATTACAAATAAAGTGCAGATCAGAATTAATGTAGCTTCTCATTCCGTTCTCAATTATGTGCTTCACCTGGTGGGGTATTTTATCATCTTTTATCTCACCATTTATACGGTTGGTGTCATAAGCGCATTGGTGCATGACTCAAAAATACAGTTTGCCCTTATAAATCCATTGCAGCCGGATTACTTCAGCCTGGCGGCCGTTGTGTGTATAGCCATTATATTTATTTGCCTGTTTTTGCTCTCAGTAAAAATTATATCTACACTGCGGCGCAGGGCGTTAAACTCTCTGGACAATGCAATTGTTCTTCTCACCTGCACCACACTTGCCTTCATATATTATCTCGTTCATGATAAGGGAATTTCTGGCCTGTGGGTAATGATGTGGGTGAATATGCTCATCATAATTCTGCCTTACTTCAGCATTCGCCCAAGGGGAGCCTTGAACTTTGCACGAATATTTACATTGCTTGTTTTTGTATCGGCTTCAGGCGCTGCGTTGCTGCAAGTTTATAGCGAGAAAAAGGAACAGGATACGAGGGTAAATTTTGCTGAGAAGCTAATCACCTCGGGCGATGCGGTTACAGAATTTCTTCTCACCGACTTGCAACAACAAATTCCTGATGATGATTTTATAATTAATTTTTTTAAATCACCACAACTGGCTGGAAAAACTCTTGCCAACAGGCTGCAACAATTATATTTTCAGGAAGGCTTTAGCCGGTATGAGATTCACTATTATCCTTTCGATAAGGACGGATATCTTTTGCCGGTGGCAGGTGAGGAGTTTGGTTTTACTACTGAAAACAGAATGAAATCCGGTAAAAAGGAGGTGATTAAAAACCAGTTGTATAAGTATACATCTCCTTCCGGAACTTTCAGCTATCTCGCGCAATATCCTATAAAAGATAATGATTCACTCTTAGGCCATTTAAATGTTCAATTAACAGCTGATGCATATAAAAGTGCGGGTGTTTATCCGGAGTTGCTTCTTGAAGAAAAAGATAAATTACCATTTGTTACCCCGCAATATTCTTATGCTATATATAACAATCAGCATTTGGTGAAACAGAGCGGAAATTACTTTTACGATTACCGTTTGCGATGGATTTCCCCGAATACATATGAGGAAAAATATTTAGATGATGGAGGCAGCAATCATCTTCTTTATAATGCGGGCAGCAACCTGATCATTGTAGTTTCTAAAGAAAACAACTGGTTTTCATACTTCACCTCATATTTTTCCTTCCTATTTGTTGTACTTTTTAACATCACTTTGCTGGTGTTGGTATTTAACATCATTAGCATACATCCAAATCTTCAATCTATCAGAAATTTTTTCAGAAGAGCATCGCTTCGCATGCTTATTCATGGCTTCTTTATGATATTTATTTTGACTATGCTGCTGATTATTGCTTATGTCGCAGGAACTTTTTTTCTGAAGCAATTCAATAATCTGGCGATGGAAACAGTAACGGATAAAATGAACCGCATCAGTAAGTCTATACAATTTATCTATATTCAGGATTCATTGTCCTATCGTGGCGCAGGCGAATTTGAAAACGTGTTGAAAAAAAATATAGATGTGCTGGCAGAGGTGCAGGATATTGATATAAATTTTTATGATTTGCATGGAGATCTTGTAGCTTCTTCTCAAAGAAGCTTTTTTGAAAAGGGACTGATATCAAAAAAAATCAACCCCTTCGCTTTCCATGAATTATCCGGCCAGGGCCAAACCGTGTTGGTAAAAGAGGAACAGGTTGGAAAGCTTAAATTCTTCTCTGGCTACCAATCAATTCGAAATAGTATGGGCCGTCCGCTGGTATACATACATCTGCCCTATTTCAACTCCAAAGCAAATCTTAATGAGCAGGTTGGTTTCTTTTTCGTTGCATTAGTAAATGTGCTGGTGCTGGCAACAATTCTTGCAGGTTTATTGGCGCCTTTTATTTCAAGGCAGATCACTAAAAAGCTTTCACTTATAGGTGAAAAATTTAAAAAAGTTAGGGTTGGTTCAGGTAATGAGTTGATCGAATGGCAGGCAAATGATGAAATTGGAAATCTGGTATCTGAATATAACAAAATGATCGGTGAATTAGATGCCAGCGCTGATAAGCTGGCGAAGTCTGAGCGCGAGCTGGCCTGGCGCGAGATGGCAAGACAAGTTGCTCATGAGATAAAAAATCCACTAACTCCCATGAAGCTTAGCATTCAGCATCTTCAACGAGCATATGAACAGAATGCTCCAAATCTTAAAGAAATGACACAGAGAGTATGTCTAACACTTATTGAGCAAATAAATAACCTGAGTCAGATCGCGAATGAGTTCTCCAACTTCGCCAAGATGCCTCAGCCTCAGGTTGAAGTTGTTAACGTAAATGAGGTGCTTAATGTAGCATGCAATCTGCTTCTGGAGTCAGAAGATGTGCAGGTACAACTTTATAATCACGCTGACCAAAATGTGGTAGCTGCCGATAAAAATCAATTACTTAGCGTTTTCAATAATCTTATTCTTAACGCCATTCAAGCCATACCAGACGACCGCACGGGCAATGTGAAAGTGATTACCCAGAACACAGATGGACAAATTGTGATCTCTGTTTCAGACAATGGTGTAGGAATATCTGAGGAAGAGGGAAAAAAGGTGTTCATCCCCAACTTTACTACGAAATCTTCCGGCACTGGACTTGGCCTGGCAATTAGCAAAAACATAGTAGAAAGCTTTGGAGGAGCCATACACTTCTCATCAGAAAAAAATATTGGAACAACCTTTTTTATCGAACTTCCGTTACTTAAAAAAGAGAATCTGAATTAGCTATAAGATTGACCGGATATAAGGCCTTTGCCGATTGTCATAGAAAATCCATTTATCTGCAATCTCTGAATTCCATCATGAATTGAGCTATATTAACCATCAGATTCATCTCACATGAAGAGGAAGCCATTTTTAATTTTCTATCTTTTAGTGGCATACATATTTACCTCCTTTATTTGGTGGATATTTTACCTGACACGTATCAGTACTGAGGCATATATGGAGAAAAAAGAGCTTTCACATCTCAACTACATCTATCAGCGAAACACCTCTCAAAATGTGGAGAATACGGCTAAAACCAAAGTCATTGATATGGAATATCAGTCGAATATAAAAAAGATTGATAAGGAATATAGGAGTAAAATAAATATGATCATTGGTGAAGGTTCAGTGTTCCTGATTATATTATTGGTAGTTACATTTAAGATGAATCATAGCCTGCAACGTGAGAATAGGGTTCATCTTCAGCAAAAAAATTTCCTGCTGTCGAT
>JACCZV010000225.1 GCA_013695775.1 Chitinophagales bacterium
AATAAATTGCATTTTAAAACATCGTACAGCAATACAAGGTTAATCCTAAGAGGGAATGGACCCAGTTTAATGAATTACTATTTTCTTTGTGTAAATATTGGATCCTATATATATCTTTGCTAAATAAATTCCTTTAGAGAGGATGATGCCTGCTTATTGAAGGCACGGAGTTAATATTTATAAATCTTAAGATCGTTTTTTGTAAGCAGATACAACCGGTTTTTTTCTATCCGTGCATCTATTACCTCTGTTGAATCCGGCAAAGGAATTTCTTTTTCTTCGAGCGTTGTAAGGTGATATGAGCGCAGTGTGTTTTCATGTCTGTAAAAAAGCTGATCATTTCTTACCTGGAATTTTGAAATGCCTTTAAAGGGCAGTGTTTGATAGTAAGTTCCATAGATGTCAAATATTATAATGCCTTCGGATGAATCAGAAAGATAAAGATATTGATTGTGCTCCTGCATATAAAGGGGGTGAATTGCTTTGCCAATCAGAGAAAACATATCGCTGCTTTCGATGAGCGTATTATTGTTTCTGTCAAACTTTTTTAGTTTGAAATCCTGTTCATCAAAAATCCATATATTATTATCAACCGGAGAAAAGCAAACCGCGCTGTAGCTAAGAATATTGTTTTGGCGCAATGATATGGTCCCTATCTCAGACAATGTATTATCAACAATTACCAGGGTCCCATAGTCAGGATAGGAGAGGATAATTTTTAACGGATTGGAAGCATCCACGAATTGAAGCTTGCCATATAGGTTTTGATTATATGTAAATAGGAGTGTTCCCGCAGAGTCAATTTTTTCTAATGAGTTCGCCTCAGTGATGTAATAGCTGTTCCCTAAATAATCTGTAGTTAGAAAAGTGGCGTTAGTTGCTATAGATGTTACGATTATAAAAGAAATTATGACCTGTGATACAGTAACCATATTCTTATTAGGGCTCTCAATCTTGAATGCTAATCAAAGGATATGATAGAAAAGACTTCTGCGTTTGAGACGTTAAACCTGATCGGTATCGGGTTAGAGAATCTTGTTTACAATTTCTTCTACGGAAACTCCCTCTGCTTCAGCCTTATAATTGAGAATGATGCGGTGCCTCAGAACAGGAGTCGCCACTGCCTTCACATCCTCAATGTCGGGAGAATATTTACCATTGATGGCTGCATGGCATTTGGCTCCAAGCACCAGAAACTGAGATGCCCTCGGGCCGGCACCCCACGACACGTACTCGTTTACCATTGCAGTTGCCTCGGATTGACCCGGACGTGTTTTCCGCGCCAGCGTAACTGCATAATTTAATACATTGTCGGCAACAGGTATTTTTCGAATCAACTGCTGATAATACTGAATGTCGGATCCTGAGATTATCTTATGTAATGACACCTTCTTGTGAGAGGTTGTATTTTTTACCATCGTCAGCTCTTCATTATTTAACAGATAATCGAGCCTGATGTTAAACATGAACCTATCGAGCTGAGCTTCGGGCAACGGATATGTTCCTTCCTGTTCTATCGGATTTTGCGTGGCAAGCACAAAAAAAGGAAGTGGAAGCGGATGCATCTGCCCGGCATATGTGACATTGCGTTCCTGCATGGCCTCCAGCAAAGCCGCCTGTGTTTTTGGAGGTGTCCTGTTGATCTCATCGGCAAGAATGATGTTTGCGAATACAGGGCCTTTGTTAAAAAAGAATTGCCGCGATTCATTCATGATCTCCGAGCCGATAATATCTGATGGCATAAGATCAGGGGTAAACTGAATGCGCTTGAATGTAAGGTCAAGCACATCAGAGATTGTTTTTACAAGCAACGTCTTCGCAAGGCCGGGTACACCTACAAGGAGGCTGTGTCCATCACAAAATATAGATATCATCACATACCTCACCACCTCATGCTGACCAACGATTACTTTGCTAATCTCGGAGGTAAGCTGGTGAAATGAGGTAGCAAGACCATCTACTGCTGCCGCATCATTCGGGTATGAAATTACTGCTGTTGCCTGATGTTCCATTTTTCTATCACCTTACATGCATGATACTCGGGAGCTACATAAACATATGATTTAGCAATGCGGTCACGTAACCATTTATTGATCACATCAGTCTGCTTTTGAGATAAAGCCATGTCCTGTATCTTATTGTAGTCATCCTTCAAGTTTGCCTGGTGGGGCTGTGTTTTTGATTTTAGATAAAGAATACGGTACCCGGATTCACCTCTCTCATTTTGAAAAATTACCGGACGGGAAATTGCCCCTACCTGTAAAGAATCTGTCACCATAACCAGGTTCTTATCGTAAGTGCCGAGGTCATTGATGTCGAAACTGTTGGTACCATTGGAAGGGTTCTGAATCATTCCGCCATTGGATTTTGAGTATTCGTCGTCACTGAATTTACTTACCGCTTCACTAAAGGTATATTTCCCGGCCTGGATAAGCTGATACAGGCTGTCGGCAAGCTTACCGGCAATGTTTAAGTCGAATGAGGTTGTCTTTGGCTTAATGAGAAGGTGGCGCACATTAATTCGATCACCGCGCCTCTCGATAAGCTGTATAATATGAAAACCAAAGGTAGATTCTACGAGGGGTGAAATCTCATTTGGCTTTTTGAGGCTGAAAGCCGCAGCTTCAAAGGCTGGGTCAAGCTCTCCACGGTTCACGAAACCCAGCTCACCGCCTTTCTCCGCACTTCCAGGATCTTCAGAGTAAGCTCCGGCAAGGGTGGCAAAGTCTTCACCATTTTGTATTCGTTTTAAAAGATCCGTAATTTTTTCTTTGCTATAGTCTCTTACTGCATCACTCACCTTTGGATATAAAACCAAAGTTCCTATCTCAACCTCTGAATTGTAATAGGGTAGTGAATCTTTGGGGATGCTGTTGTAAAAGGCGATCACATCTGATGGGGTGACCTTTAGCTCACCGACAATCGTTGCACGTTCCCGGTCGGCCATAAGCTGGTCGCGAACCTGCGGCCTGAATTCATCCTTCATCTCTATGATTGACTTGCCGTAGTACTCTTCCAGCTTTTCTAATGAACCCGCTACGTTTGCAAAAGACCTTACTCTACGGTCTAACTCATTGTCTACCTCTTCATCTGTCACCTCTACGCTGTCTATGATAGATTGAGCGACCAACAATCTTTCTGTAAGCGAGGCATTTAACAGCTGGCATTTGTAATCAGGTGGAATTGACAGCGTGCTTTGATAGGTATTTTGAAGAAATTGAGCTTCTATCTCAGAAAGCAAAATGATGCGGTCATCAACAATACCAACAATCTTGTCAGCCAGCCTGGGCTGAGCAGCAATGTTTCCCGTGAGAAGTACTAAAAAGAAAAATATTTTATACATTGAAATTAAAACGTTGAGTCAATAACCATCTTAAGGTGGGTGTATGTGCTATCTTAAAGAGGTGATGCCATGGCTCATATTGAAGTTAAAAATAGTTAAGACAATATTAGATGGCACGAAGCTAACGCTTATTTACCTTTCCGGCACCCTGTGTGTTGTCAAGGAATATTTCAAACTGATCTTTTTGAAGTGCTTCATCATAAATATTTTTATGAATGCTTCCAAGAAAAGCAAGCTTCCGCTTATTGATGATAATATCACTGATATCATTTCTCACTAAGTCAAGAGGAGGATCTGTTCCCTTATTCCGGTAACTCTGAAATTTCATCAGGTAGGCGTACCCCGAGTCAGCAACCTCAAGATAACTCTGGTTACGCTGAGCATCTTCAAGGTTGAATTTATCAATTGGAAGCAACGCCTCGAGTTGCTCCTTATTGTACCATATGCTATCCGAAATTGCTGAGTTAACCGCATATTCATTACAAAAGCTGCGCAGCTTCGGATAATTGTCTGGGGTAATTTTTTTCATCCATACCCGCACTGAATCAAGCTGCACTTTTGTATCTATTCTAAGCATGATGAACTTAAGCTGAGTGATTGCCTGTTTCAATTCAAAGCTTTCCTTATTTTCCTGGTAATATTTTGCAATGTCATTATTGCTTATAACGGTATCGAGCTTGTCGTTCAGCAATTCTTTTTCATAAAGAAAAATCAGCAACGATTCTTTATAGTCGCGCAGCTGTTCATTTAATGTCTGTTGCTGCTCAGGTAAATTGTCCTCAGCATATTTTAATAATAGGTTGTGACGTATCCAGCTATCTACATAATTTCTTACTGCCTGAATGCTGTCCTCAGGACGAACTGCACCATTGCCCACACCGGCAAGGTCTGAGTGGTAAAGCAGCTTATCATATACCCGGGCTACCGGCTTCTCACGCTTTTCAGATTTATTGAAATAGCTGCATGAACTTAAAAAGGTCACCAGTCCTATAATTATCCATAGACGAAGCGATTTCATTGCCGGCTGCAATTAACCACGCAGGAATAGGTCGCCATTCGCTATTCTTTTGAGTGGTGTGAACTTTCTGCGCTTATTTTTTCACGATACTTTGAAAAACCTGTTCGTTGATGGAAACGGGATATTTCTGACGGAGCTCGGCAATCCAATTCTTTTCAAGTGATTCCTGGTAATCAGCCACCACATAACCTTTCACCTCATTCAAAGGCTTGGGGGCCGGGGGGAGAATCTGCTCTACACGCAATATGCGGATAGCGGAATCGGTTTTCACTGTATAAGTCTTTCCTGCCTCCCATCCGAGCTGCTCTATTTCGGAGCTTTTCCCTTTTTCAAATTCTTCGGTTGAAATCTTTAAATTGTCTTTAGACTTCTTATTTACCTTGCTAAGTATGCCGTCATTGTTCATACCCTTTGCCAGATATTTATTCAGTTGATCTGCTACCGTCTGGTTTTTGGCAGTGAAGGTTGTGACCTTAGCCCGTTCCTGACCTATGTAATTATCCTTATGTAATTCATAAAAATCTTTAAGACCGGTGGTATCTTCAACAGCTTTCGTCCAAACTTTGCTGCTGGCAAGGTCAAATAAAAGGATGCCGTTCATATATTCTTCCATCAGATCTCTGAAAGCCGGATATTTTGCTTCAAGGCGGGCATCTTCGAATCCCGTAATTGCGGTAATAACATACTGCTCATACAATTTATTATAAATATTGTCAATGCTCCCAAGATTCATGAATTTGCGTTGATTCTTTTCGATAAAATCGGCAAAGTCCTTTTGCAGAAAAGGTTTCATCTCGGCTATATTCTTGTTATCAGCTAAAACAAACAGTGGTGATACCAAATTCTTTGCGGTTGAATCATTCCAATTGCCGTTTAGTAAAGATGAATCCAAGATTTTGCGAAGCTGATCTTTCGCACCTGCCATCTCTGTGAATTTATACTCCTTTTTAAGCTTTTGCGCAAAGGCTTGTTTTGCATGTTCAGACCAAGTGCCATTTTCTATTTTTTTCCTGATCTCATCCCTCATCTGCGGATAAGAGCTCATAGTTTTCTTCTCTATTAGCTTTATAATATGCCATCCAAATTTCGTTTTCACGGGCGTAGAAATATCTCCCGGATTTTTTAAGGCAAAGGCGGCCTCCTCGAATTCAGGAACCATCTGCCCGGTTCCGAAAGCAGCTAATTTTCCACCATTTGCAGAAGATGTTTTATCCTGAGAATATTGCTTTACAAGATCATTCCAGCTGGTATCGTTTTTAATTTGTTGATAAATGGAGTCAATTTTTTGCTTCGCTTTTTCTTTGTCTTCTTCAGTTGCATTTTCCGGTAGCTTAATAAAAAGATGTGCCGCTGTTACGGTACCACGTGAGGGACGGCTTTCGATCACCCTGATAAGATGATAGCCAAAACGAGTTCGAACAGGGGCGCTTATGCCACCCTGCTTTAAGTTGTAAGCGGCGGATTCAAAGGGGTATATTACCTGCATAGCAGTAATCCAGCCCAGGTCGCCTTTGTTGTCTTTTGCGGTGGGATCATTTGATGAATCGGCAGCCAGGGTATTGAAGTCTTTTTTCCCGTCAACAAGCATCTTGCGCAATTCCCGAATCTTATTTGAAGCCTTGATAGTATCGGCTGGAGAGGCATTCTGATCAAGCTTTACGAGAATATGCTGAACATGAAGATCGGTCTGCATGCGATTATATGCCAGATGAATTATGGCGGTATCATACATATAGGATCCGGTGAGCTTGCTTCTATATGTCTTAAATTCGTTCAGAACTGCTGATGTAGTATCCAGCTTCATTTCCCGCGCTTCCTTCACTTTTAATCGAAAATTTACATAGAGATCCAGATAATCGCGTAATGATTTTTCGCTAAAATCTGCTTCGCCGCTGACATTGGTTTTTTGGTATACTTTCACAAATTCATCTTTGGAAACCTTTTCGTTTCCGATGGTGAAGAGTGAAGAATTGTCAGGAGACTGGGCATTAACGAAATAATGGAAGGTGATAAGGAGAGTAATAATTAAATATCGTTTCATAAGAAATTAACAGCTATTGGTTGGGGTTTTTTGTAAGCAGGCAAAGATATTTATTTTTAAGTAAGAGTATAACGATCATATAACAAGGGTGTAACTCTTATAAATTCATTATAGATGTCTGCAATATTAGGAGGGGTGAAAAAAGAGAATTTAACTTAATAATATGCTTTAAAGAGGAGAAAAAATTTAGCCAAACCAGGATTCACTATTCATTTCATTATTTACTTTCAATGCCATGCGGCCTTCTGAAGTTTTTATTAAAGACCTGCTTATTACTGGCTTTGCGAATGAAGGCAGGAGCATTGCGCATGTGGATGGGAAGGTAATTTTTGTAAAAGGGGCAGTACCCGGTGATGTTGTAAATGTGAGGGTGCTGAAAAATAAGTCCGATTATATTGAAGCAGAAGTCGCGGAAGTTGTTCAGCAATCTGCTGACAGGCAACAACCATTTTGCCCGCACTTTGGTCCTTGTGGCGGTTGCCAGTGGCAGCATATGAGATATGCCGCTCAGCTGGCATACAAGGAAGCTGCTGTGTTTGATACTCTGGAAAGGGTTGGTAAAGTAAGAATACAGCAAAAACTTTCAATAGTTGGGGCTGATCAGGATCGCTATTACCGAAACAAGCTTGAATTTACTTTTTCGCACCGTGAATGGCTGCCTGCGGATCTGTTTCAATCTAAGATTGCTGCAGCACACCCACCTGCACTCGGTTATCATCTGCCCGGTGCATTCGACAGGGTATTCGATGTAAAAACCTGTTATCTTCAGCCACATTTGAGTGATCGCATAAGGCTGGCCATAAGAGAATTTACCCTGGAGCACGGATATGATTATTTTGATTTGAGAAAGCAAACAGGCTTGATGCGCAATGTCATCATCCGAATGACGACTACAGGAGAGGTTATGGTGGTTGTAATATTTACCAGTGATGAGAAGGAAAAGATCAGTGCGCTGCTGGAATATCTTATATGTCAGTTTCCGGAAATCACTTCGCTGTTGTATGTGTTGAACTCAAAAAAAAATGACAGCATTTATAATTTGGAAGTATTTAAGTATTACGGAAACGATGTGTTACGTGAGCGGATTGGAGAGCTTAGCTTTAGAATCAGTGCTCAATCATTTTTTCAAACCAACACACGACAAGCTGAAAAATTGTATGATGGTGTTAAACGGTTTGCTGCTTTAAATGGCGATGAAATTGTATATGATCTTTATACAGGCACAGGCAGCATTGCTTTGTATCTTGCAGATTCGTGTAAAAAAGTGATCGGAATCGAGCAATTGGACCAAGCCATTATTGACGCTAAAATAAATGCCATAATAAACGACATCAGCAATGTTTCCTTTTACACTTCTGATATTGGAAAAACACTGAACAACTCCTTCGTGAACCAGCACGGCCAGCCCGACGTCGTTATCACTGATCCTCCGCGGGCAGGTATGCCGGGCACTGTTATAAGTGAACTATTAAAGATGTTATCACCAAAAATTGTGTATGTAAGCTGCAATGTTGCAACGCAGGCGCGCGATCTTCAGTTACTGTCAGAAAAATATACCATTAAGAGATCTCAGGCTTTTGATCTTTTTCCACAAACCCACCACGTTGAAAATGTTGTTGAATTAATAACATCTGCTTAAGGAAAAATATCAAGCTTATATAATTCTATATCAGGGAACTATCCTTGATTATTTTTTATACTATCACTTGTTTTAAGCCGGTATTTCTACCTATTCTTTCAAAAAATCCTAAAAAATTTGATCTTATTTTCCCTTAAAAAATCCAACAAATGAAGTTTCTCGTTTCATTCCCGAAAGGAGTAAAGGAGTTGTATCCTTGTTTAATTTCAACGTTCTATATATTAATTTAAATTAGACTTATTACCCCATTAACAAAAACCCACAATATTTTCCTACCTTTAAATGGTAATTTTTACAACATCTGGCCAAAATCCTGTTTGTTTCGTGGCTTTCAATTCTGATATTTGTATCCTTAATTGATTTTTACAGGAATTCACACTCATGATTCATTACCTGAACTACTTAAATAAACTTTTCTACCCCGCACTTCCTGTTTCTCTGCTTACCTTTTCAAATATTTATGAGGTGGCCGGATATTCCTTTTCTTATGCGGCTACTGAAGTAAAAAGCACTCAGATAAAGGTAGTTTCAAAAGATATGTCCAAGGTTGTGGCATCTGTTCCTTTGGCTCTACCAATGAAAATTATTCTTACCACTCTACCCTTTTCTTCATCAAATCTTCATTTTGCAAACTGCGCGCTGGAGCAAAGAAACGCAGATAAAGTTAATCTAAAATCTCATAATTCGTCCTTAACCAAACGCACTAATTCACTAGCATCTGATAAATTGAATGGATCTCCTCCTCTTTAAGGAATGTCAGGGAGTCCTTCAATCAAGGACCGACTCCCCTAAGTCTTCCTTCGCTGATTTAAGTGAGAGACCCCATTTTAGGGTTCGTCCTCACTCTGGTGTTTTTTTCTACAATCCCTGCTTCGGAGCCGGGATAAAGTATGTTGAGGTTTTCGACATTACAGCCAGGGCATTGGAACCACAGTGATTTTGAAATTTCATTGAGCTTATTGCTTTATTGACGATACCCAACCAGTTCCGGCTAAGCTAAGCCACCCATTCTATTCAGAAAACTACTTTCTGAACTATTTCCAGAATAATTTAAAATGTAATGATGGGAGAAATCTCATCGGATGAATGTACGTCGTGACGTTAAGGAGTTAGACAAAAATTAAAATTGATAATAGCAAGCAAATCAAAATTATTGTAACCATAAAAATTCTTTAATCTTCATGCAAACCAGCATATAATTAAGTAAATCAATCAACCAAAATGTCAACTTTTAAAGTTTTATAAATGAAATCCATCACCCAAACGAGAGCAATTCCTTTTGTTTTTTTAATTATACTTCCATTAACTTTTCTTTTTTCAGGTTACGTCAATTGTTTCGGCTATAATGTTAAAGACTTAGAGGCCACCTATAGCAACGGTCAGGTATTTCTTACATGGACCAATCCTGATGAAAAAAATGTGAAGTACAATGTTTATCGTTCAGCTACGAAGTTCACCAGTTCAAACCAACTGACATCTGAACAATATTTAGGTTTTGTGATGGATAATTCCGGCCAGAACATCCACCTGTCCCAATTGATGGACAAGGATGTCTATTATAAAATTAAAGGGAACAGCCAACCATTAACAAAAAACCAGGGTCTGTATGTAGTTACCTGCACAAACAGCCAATCATATTATTACGTGGTAACCACTACAAATCTTAGCAATGGTTCTGAAACGAAAACAATAATACCTGGGGACAATAGCCTTAATAATCCCGTAAGTGAAACCGTAAAACAGCCGCTACCAGTTCTGCAGGAGACCACAACAAGCGCTGGAGAAGAAAAGAGATGGTATGTTCAATTTGTAAACAACCAGGAAACACCCCTGTATCCGGCAATGAACAGCACCGGCTCCTATGGTTTCAACTTCTATTCAATAAAGCGCGGTAATACAGATAAATATCCCCTCTTTTTAATTTTTGAGGGAAATGGTGCTACAGCTTATACAGGGTCAGGATTGCAAGAAACCATTACTGATTGCTACATCATTGGTTTGTTTGACTGGCTGCCTATTCCTGGTCCATCAGGGAAAATTGGCGAGGGTAATAACACTTATTATTCAGGCTATCATGAGAAATTCAATATCTATTCGGGTAATAATCCCATACCAACTTCAGGAACTGTGAAGATGTATGTACAAACAAGAATTATGGAGACGTTACAATGGGCAAAACAGAACTTGCAAATAGATGCAACCCGGGTCTATACGAAAGGAGTATCCTCCTCGGGCTTTGGAGCCTTGCTTACCGGTATGGTAAACCCTACGGAGATCGCGGCTACCTATTCTATTGTTGAACCAATGTTTGTGAAACCAGCAGGACCTCAAAGCAACCTCTACCAGCAGATGTGGGGTAGTGTAGCAAATTCGCTCCCAAGCGATGTTCCTGATCCACGAGGCCCCGGTTTCTTATCTGCCTACACGGTATTAGACTGTCGTGATATGGTAGATGTTAATGAGAATGTGGATATGCCTTTAGTCTTTGATGTGCATGGAAAGAAGGATATCACAGTACCCTGGAGTCCGTGGATTATTGAGTGGTATGATTCATTGCAGAGCAACCACGTAGGAGGTGTATTTTATTGGGATCAACGAAATCATACTGGGGATGGTAAAAATTTTGAAACTGAGGAAACAACACCTGATTTTTACCAGTATCAGACCAGCTTGTCCTACCCTGCCTTTTCCCATTGCAGCATTAATCAGAATCCGGGCAATGGAGTGCCATCAAGTGGTGACCCTTATGGTGCCATAAATGGATATCTTGAATGGGATAACATAATTGACAAGGAATGTGAATACTCCATTGATGTAATGTTGAAAAATTTTTATGTAGGCGGTGAGCTTGATCCCGAGCAATACACTACAGGCACTACGGATATTACCTTCCGCCGCCTCCAGAATTTTCACCCCTTAAGTGGAGATAAGATAAGGTGGAAAAATTATAATAAGGATAACATAGTAATCCAGAGCGGGGGTTTTGAATTCATCGATGGTCAACTTACTATCAAGGATCTTGTAATTAATAAAACAGGAAATAGAATTGAGTTGAAATCTTCTCAGTGCTTTCGTATAGGTAAAAATGCAGTTGAATCTTCAGAACCCCAACTGTATTTTATCCCTTCGGCAAGTGGTTACACAGCGCAAATTGATGTAACCACAGATCAGAGTAGTTCTCTAAAGGTGTACAACCTGAGAGGTCAACTTGTAATTAACAGGCAACTAATCCTCCTTCAGGGTACAAATTCTTTTGAAATTCCATCATTGGGATCAGGGATCTTTGTAGTGAAACTGAAAGGAGAATCATTCAGCCTCACAGAAAAGCTGCATTTCTAGAAACCGCTTTCCAAACCATTATAGCCTAGCTTGACAATACCTTAAAATAATGCCTTTCAATAATCTTAAAGTAGTAGTAGTAGTAGTATGTAAGACCTTAAGAGGAAACGATTATAGTAATACATACATATTTAATCATTTTTTAATCACATTAGCTCAATCCAATGTCAAAACAGTCATTAATAATTTTCAAACTAAATTTTAAGCAATGAAAACCACAAACCAAACAAGAGCAAATCAATTTTCTTTACGAATTCTAATTCCTTTATTTTTTCTTTTTGCGGGTTTTGTCAATTCTTATGGGTTCAACATAACTAATTTAAAAGCAACCTATAGCAGTGGACAAACTTTTCTTACATGGATCGATCCTTCGGCTTCAAATCTGCAATACAACGTGTACCGGTCCACGACGAAATTCACAGATGCCTCGAAGGTTACCGCCAGTAAATACTTAGGCTTCGTACGGGACAATTCCTCGGAGAACATCCCTATTTCACAGCAAGAGGGCAAAAAGGCATACTTTAAGATCAAAGACAACTCTCTACCTCTGAAGCCAGAGGAGGGATTGTATGTGGTTACATGCACCGGTAACCAGTCATATTATTACGCCGTCACCGTTACTAATCTTTCTACGGGTAGTGAATCCAAAACGATTATAATGGGCGAAAACTCGCTGACAACCGCTATAAATGAAAATGTAACTATGCCGCAGCCTGTATTTCAGAACAATGTAGAGATATCGGGCGGAGACGTGAAACAGCGATATGTTCAATTCGGAAACAATCAGGAAACACCGCTATTTCCCGCGTTAACCAGCACTGGATCTTACGGCTTTAATTTGTACATTACTCAAAGAGGCAATAGCAGCAACAACCCACTTGTAGTAGTATATGAAGGTGAAGGTGTTATTGCAAAGGGAAGTGTTGGGCTCGATGCATCTTTTACTAATTGTTTTATACTTGGCTTAGATGATTGGCTTCCAATTCCTACTGGCAATGGTATTGGAGACAATGCCCATTTTTGTTGTTACCACGAAAACTTTAATATCTATTCCGACAAAAATTCTATACCTAACTCAGGAATAGTAAAGACCTATCCTCAACGACGCTACATTGAAGCTATTCATTGGGCAATAACGCGGTTTCCCATAGATGCCAACCGGGTATACACAAAAGGCATTTCTACCACAGGTCTTGCGGCCATGCTTACCTCGGCCATCATTCCCGAGGAGATTGCAGCGGTGTATGCGGTTGTTGAACCCATATCTCTTAGTACCCATAATAAGGCTGCTCTTGAACAGATGTGGGGGAAAACATCTTCCAAGCTTAATACAGATATTATAAACCCCAAAACCGGTGACCCCCTGTCATTCACAAAGCTCACCGACATGAGAATTATGGTTGGAGTGAATGAGCAGCTTGATCTGCCGCTGATCTTTGATGTGCATGGCAAAAATGATAAGAGCGTCCCCTGGTCATCAGGTAAAATTCAGTGGTACGATTCATTACAGATCAATCATGCCGGTGGTGTTTTTTACTGGGATCAGCGAAGCCATAATGGGAATGGCAAAAATTTCCTTTTTGAAGAAACCACTCCTGATTTTTTCCGCTATGCTACAAATAAATCTTACCCCGCATTTTCAAACTGTTCTATAAACCCCAATCCCGGCAACGGAACCCCTTCGAATGGAGCTCCTTATGGTGCCATCAATGGTTATCTCGATTGGGAAGATGCCATCACTGATGAAGATTGCAATTATTCCATTAATGTGTTTGTGAAAAATTTGTATGTGAATGGCGTGCTTGCACCTGATCAATATAGTACCTGTAAAACCGATGTTTCCTTTAGACGGTTGCAGAATTTCCAGCCCAGTGAGGGATCTACTATTACCTGGAAAAACTTCAACAGTTCAAACTCAGTAATTCAGAGCGGGTCATTTGTATACAAGGGTGGACTGATAACAATCAAAAGTCTTACAGTTAATAAATCAGGAAATAGGATTGAATTATTAATTTCAAATTGCCAGCGCAACTCCGATGTGATGGCTGTTTCTAATGAGTTGGTTTATTTTACAGCCTCATCAAATGGCTATACAGTTTACGCTGATTTAACAGAAGACAGCGAAGTTTTGGTGAATATGTTTGATCTCTTGGGCAGAACGGTGTATCATAGAAAAGTGATGATGACTAAGGGAATGAATACATTTGAGATCGCTTCTGTGAGCAATGGAATGTATCTGGTAGAACTTAAAGGAGCTTCCTTTTCTTCGGTTAATAAATTATTATTCTAAATTTTTATTAATGGCGTAAGTGGGTTTGTTTTTTGGCTTGAAAAGTATGTAGCCATAAAATGTTTATCTATCACAGGTTTCATGAAGCCTTCGGAGAGAATTCCCTCCGGGGGCTTTTTTATAAATATTTTTCTATCTTTTTTGAATTCAGTAACTTCACTTATGGTTAGTATCCCATAAAAATAATTTTTCAGATAATGACAACGTTTAAAAAATTATTTCCGCTAGTAATGGTTGCATTTATTTTTTCATGTGAAACCAATGACAATGCAATTAGCGGAGCCGTAACTTATTATGACAAAACCATTAACAAGGCAGTTGAAGGTGAAGGAGCTGATGTTTATCTGTTTAAATCAATTGTGGTAATGCAGAATCAGCCTACATCTTATCTTAAAAAGACAACAGTAGGCGCAAGTGGCTATTATTCCTTGTCCGCATTGCAGGCTGGTCCATATTATGTCTATTGTGAAAAACTTGATTCCAGTGGAAATATTCTCGGACTGGCAGGAACTTCCACGCTGGTAACGGGTAACGAAACAAGGGTGCTTAATATCACATTAAAATAAAACTACCTCTGACGGGCAAAGATCGGTTGTTAGGCAGTGGGCTATCACCTCCTTTAACGGTGTTGCGTTCTTTTTCATTTTAATATTGGCCTGCTATCTTCGCATCTGCCTTCGCAAATGTTGAAACCTAATCTTACATCACACATTCCCAACTTGCTTACTCTCGGAAATTTACTATTGGGATGCATGGGGATAATCTTCGCTTTTAATGATCATATCTTTCCTGTTGCATTAAATGAGTTGGATTCAACCGGCAATAATCCGGGAGTTATTTTCGGATTCAACAGCCGACTTTATATTTCTTCCTTTCTCATTTTTGCCGCAGCAGGTCTTGATTTCCTTGATGGGTTTATCGCCCGGCTTCTGAAAGCCCAATCACCAATTGGTGAACAGCTCGACTCGCTCGCTGATATAGTTACGTTCGGAGTATTACCGGCCTGCATCTATTACCAGCTGCTGGCGGGTGCTTATCACCTTGAGCAGGAAGCACTGGATGTCTCTATCCTTTATCTGATGCCCTCCTTTTTGATAGCAATCTGCTCGGCATACAGGCTTGCAAAATTTAATTCAGACGAACGTCAGAGGGAAGGATTTCTCGGCCTTGCCACACCCGCAAGCGCCTTATTTGCTGCTGCGCTACCACTCATAATCTTCACAGATGCATATGATCTTTCTTCTCTTATTTTAAATAAGTGGGTGCTCTATTCTCTGATCCTCCTTTTTTCCTTTCTTATGATCTCTGAAATTCCAATGTTTTCATTTAAGTCAGCATCTCTTGGCTGGAAAGGGAATGAATGGCTGATTATTTTTTTACTATCCTCCATTTTTTTCATTGCATTTTTTAAATACACCGGAGTAGCCTTAGCAATTCTTCTTTACATAATACTTTGTATAGTAAGGCAACTGTTCTTTAACTCTTTCCAAAACAAAAACCGTGAACATCAAAGCAACTAAATAAATAATAAGGATAAATCTTAGTCAGGCTGCTGCAATCTTAAATCCTTATTAATTGATGAAATCTCAAATTTTTATCTAATGACCTACATTGCTGAAATCAAAGTAATGCCATTGAAAGAGCTGCTCGATCCGCAGGGCAAGGCTGTGCTGCATGGGCTAAATAACCTGGGAATTAAAGAAGTGGCAGACGTAAGAATCGGTAAGCACATACGAATAAAAATAGAAGCAACGGATGCGACTCATGCCCAGGCTTTGGCCAGCGAAGCCTGTAAAAAGCTGCTTGCGAATCCGGTTATGGAATACTATGAATTGGAAGTGCATGAGTAGTTTTTTTTGTAATATATTTTCTGGTAGGCTTTATGGAAGTAATGCATTACTTTTCTATGAAACTAAGACGCACAGGCCGATTTCTTACATGAGAAAACCAAATTTTACAGGAAATCTCCGTTCCCTCATCATCAATTTCCGGTCTCTCATTCTACTTATTTGCATTCAGCTTCTCTGGTGCAGTGCAGGGGCTCAGTCGCCTGCTATAATTTATGCTCACCAGGTAATAGATATTCTAACTTCAAAGGAACTACATGGAAGAGGTTATGTGGATTCCGGTGATTATAAGGCAGCCCGGTTTATTCGAACCCAAATGATGGAAGCGGGGTTGCAATCTTTTCAGGAAGACTATTTTCAACCCTTCACCCTGAACACAACAATTTTCCCCGGGGCAATTCATCTCACACTCAATCGAAAAGAGCTAATGCCGGGAAAAGATTTTCTTGTAGCTGCTTCCTCTAATTCATGCAAAGGAAAATTTGAATGCATCGCCCTAAGAAAAAATATACTCGATACCACAATTTATGCTGTTCACGAGCTATTGACTAAGCTGTCAATAAAGAGACCTTCAGAAAAAATGGTGATGATCTCAAAAGATGAATTTACAAAAGATCAATATGTAGTTTTGAAAAAGGCGATCTCCGAAACCAGTGCCTTTGGCGCACGCGGCATCATTGAATTCTCTGAAAATAAATTAACCTGGAATGCATCTGAGGATCAGGTGCCTTTTTGTTATCTGTATGTGAAAGGAGCTTTTCCTGATAAGAAAAAAACAACAGTAAAAATTAATATAGAAAGCAGGTTAAACCTAAACTACAAGACCCACAATGTAGTTGGCTATGTGAGAGGAAAGGAAGCACCTGATTCATTTATTGTCTTCACTGCACACTATGATCATCTTGGCGAAATGGGAGACGGTGTCTATTTTCCCGGCGCCAACGACAATGCCAGCGGTATCTCAATGGTTTTGAATCTTGCACGTTATTTTTCCAACCATCCCCTAAGATACTCTGTAGTTTTTATCTGTTTTAGTGGTGAAGAGCTGGGTCTGCTGGGTTCGCAGCATTATGTCAGCAATCCTTTGTTCCCGTTAGAGGCAATAAAATTTTTAATTAATCTTGACATAGTTGGAACCGGGGATGAAGGCATTAAAGTTGTGAACGCAACTGAATTTCCAAATGAATTTGAAGCAATAGTAAAATTAAATGATCAGGAGCAGTTGATGAAGCAGGTTTCACCGCGTGGAAAGGCAGCCAATAGCGATCATTATCCATTCTATCTAAAACAGGTACCCTGTTTTTTTATCTATACTCTCGGCGGAATATCCGCTTATCATGATATCTACGACCGCGCTGAGACCTTGCCCTTAACTGACTATGATGATCTGCTTGAGCTATTGATCCGCTTCACTAATAATTTTTGATTGGCCTCCATAGCTGCCATGCTCTTTCATCATAATTTTTTAAGTGTCGGGAATGAAGTGGAAAAGATCAAATAATCTATAAGCCCGCCGTTTCAAAGTATGTCTTCACTTTTTATAGTTCCAACACCTATCGGGAATCTTGAAGACATCACATTCAGAGCTATTCGAATTTTGAAAGAAGTAGACCTGATTCTTGCCGAGGACACCAGAAATTCTGGGACACTGTTAAAGCACTTTGGTATTGAAACAAAAATGACTTCTTATCACCAGCACAACGAACATGAGATGACTCCAAAGCTGGTGCAGCAAATAAAAGAGGGGCAATCAATGGCCGTTATATCTGACTCTGGAACCCCGGGCATCTCAGATGCGGCCTATCTTCTCATAAGAGAATGTATCAGGCAACAAATTAGTGTGACTTGCTTGCCCGGCGCAACAGCATTTCTTCCTGCCCTCATTGTCTCAGGTTTTCCTACCAATGATTTTTTGTTTGCTGGATTTCTTCCTCAAAAGAAGGGCCGCCAGAGTAGGTTGCGGGAACTGTCTGAAGAAGGCCAAACAATCATACTTTATGAATCGCCCAACCGTTTGGAAAAGCTGCTTGAAGAGCTGAGGATAATTTTTGGTGAAAAACGCAGTGCAAGCGTTTCCCGTGAGCTAACGAAACTTTTTGAAGAGACAAAGCGTGGTACCTTACCAGAGCTTATCCATTATTTCAAAGGTAAAAAGGTGAAAGGAGAAATTGTTGTTGTTATTGAAGGAAGAAATAAAAATGACAACCAGTAGAAATCAAAAATATATGCTTGCCGTTGCCAGCGGCATGTTGTTATCATTGGCCTGGCCGCCTTTGCCCTTTTTTCCACTGTTGTTCGTTGGTTTTGTTCCCCTTTTGTGGCTCGAAGATGTATGTAGTTCTTCAAAGCGTTCAGCAAAGAACTTTTTCGGCTATAGTTATCTCGCCCTATTAATTTGGAATGTACTTACTACATGGTGGGTAGGTGCTACAGTATTTGGGACTAAAGATATTTCTACCGCACTTGCAGGTGTATTTGCCAATACCGCCAATCCCCTTTTAATGTGCATACCGCTGCTTGGCTTTCACCGGACTAAAAAACGCCTCGGAGAAAGATGGGGTTATGTTTCACTTGTTGCTTATTGGATCACCTTTGAATTCATTCATCTTCGCTGGGATCTTACGTGGCCGTGGCTCACACTGGGAAATGGCTTCGCTAAATTTCCACAGGTTATGCAGTGGTATGAATATACGGGAGTGTTCGGAGGAACGTTGTGGATTCTTGTATCGAACATTTTAATATATGAACTTATCAGGAAGAAAATCCGGAATGCGGCACTTCCTCGGGATATCATTAAACGCAAAGAACTGTTATATACTACAATGGGTATTTTACTGATACCGATAATTATTTCCGTCAGCATCTATTTCACATATGAAGAGGAGGGAAGCCCTCAGGAGGTAGTTGTAATACAACCGAACATTGACCCATATAATGAAAAGTTTAATTTCTCTACCCTTGATCAGCAATTAGATAAATTGTTAAAGATATCTAACGAAAAAATCGATGCTACAACCGATTATTTAGTGTGGCCTGAAACAGCAATTCCTCAGGGAATCTTTTTAAATGATCTCACTGAAGATAAGACCCTTAAAAAAGTAAAGAATTTTTTTATTCAATATCCCGATCTGAAGCTTATAACAGGGATCAACGCCTATAAGCGTTACTATTCAGATCATACCGCTACGGCGCGATATGCCGAAAACATCAATTCCTGGTTTGATGCCTTCAATTCAGCCATACAGCTCGATTCATCAGATCGCATTCCCTTCTATCATAAATCTAAACTCGTACCTGGTGTAGAGCAGATGCCTTATCCACAATTGTTCAAAATACTGGAACCACTGGCCATTCGAATGGGCGGAATCAGCGGCAGTTTGGGCAAGCAGGATCATCGGGATGTTTTTCAAAGCAGTGATTCTATTGGTGTGGCACCTATGATCTGCTACGAATCGGTATATGGGGAATATTCAACGGAATATGTACGTCGCGGAGGAGATCTATTTTTCGTGATAACAAACGATGGATGGTGGGGCAACACTGCTGGACATAAGCAACACCTGCAATATGCTCGTTTGCGATCTATTGAAGCACGCAGAGACCTTGCACAATCAGCGAACACCGGCACGTCCGCGTTCATTAACCAGCGGGGAGATATTTCTCAACAGACAGAGTGGTGGAAACCTGCAGCCATTGAAGCTACACTGTATGCAAATGAGGAGTTAACATTTTATGTAAAACATGGTGATTATATTGGAAGGGCTGCTATCTTCATTACTGTGCTGTCAATAGTTTATTCATTGCTCAGATTATTTTTCCCGTTAAGAAAAAATGCCGCAGGGTCAATCATTTCAGTTGAGAAGATATAGCAAATTCCCTGAAAAATTTCTGCCAATCATTATTTTATATTAAAGCATATAGATCAGCAGATACCCGGATAAGAATAATACAATTATATCTTCACCCCTATTTATCAATTCCTGCAACCCAATGAATCTTAAACCACTCTGTTATGCAGTTGTTGAAGTGGCGCGAAAAGCCGGATCATTCATCGGTGAAGAGCGCAAAACGTTTGGTCAATCTCATGTAGTGGAAAAGGGATCGCGAAATCTTGTCTCTTATGTCGACTTCACTGCCGAAAAGATGATAGTAGAGGACTTAAGGGTCCTATTGCCTGAAGCCGGATTTCTTACTGAAGAAAATACGGTTAAGGAACAGAACGATTCATTGAGATGGATCATCGATCCACTTGATGGTACCACGAATTTCATACATGGTCTACCCATTTTCTCTGTAAGCATAGCTCTCGAAAAAGATGGCGAAATAGTGGTTGGAGTGGTACACGAGGTGAATCTGAATGAATCTTTTTATGCCTGGAAAGATGGCGGTGCATATCTGAACGGAAAAAAAATCTTTGTTACGGATACGAATAATTTAAAGAATGCGCTATGTGCAACAGGTTTTCCATATGAAGCTTTTCCCAATCTGGAGAGATACTTCAATACACTTAAATTTCTCTTTCAAAACAGCAGAGGAATTCGCAGGCTTGGCTCTGCGGCAGTGGATCTTGTTTATGTGGCTGCTGGAAGACTCGATGCATTTTATGAATACAATCTCAATAGCTGGGATGTTGCCGCTGGCGCTCTCGTAGTTAGAGAAGCGGGGGGAAGCGTGACAGATTTCAGTGGCGGAGAAAATTATCTTTTTGGAAAGGAGATTGTTGCAACAAATAAAAATGTTTACAGCGAATTTTTTAAGGTTGTAACTTATCCACCTGTATAGTACCATAGGTCAGAATCACGACAACATCTGCCCTGTCTGTGAAATATATTTAAATACCTTTGCGGCAAAATTTCCGAATGGATCTTATTCAATCCCTCATTGATTTTGTGCTGCATATCGACCAGCATTTAGCAAGGCTTGCTTCGGAATATGGTACATTAACCTATCTCATCTTGTTTGCAATCATCTTTTGCGAAACAGGGCTTGTGGTTACTCCCATCTTGCCAGGGGATTCTCTCTTATTTGCCGCAGGTGCAATAGCCTCTCTGGAGGGAAGCGGCTTGAATGTAATGTTGCTGGCAGTATTACTTATCATAGCAGCATTTGCAGGCAACCTGGTTAACTATGCAGTGGGGCGATATATCGGTCCAAAGGTTTTTACTAAAGATTATCGCTTTCTTAAACGAGCCTATCTTGAACGGACAAAGAATTTCTTTGATAAGTATGGGTCAATGACCATCGTCTATACCAGGTTTGCGCCCATTCTACGAACCTTTGCACCCTTTATAGCTGGTGTTGGGCAGATGAATTATAGCCGGTTCCTGCTTTATAACTTTATCGGGGGCTTTTTATGGGTAGTGCTTTTCGTTTATGCAGGATATTTTTTCGGAAATGTCCCTTTTGTAAAAGAGCATTTTGAATCTGTTGTGATCGGAATAATTCTCGTTTCGATGATTCCGGCGGCTTATGGTTTTATAAAAATGCGCTTCGGGAAAAAGGAGGTTGTATAACAATGCAATGATCTAATCGCAAATGTTTTCAAGAAACTTTTCTGAATAAGATACTATAGCTAAGGAAATTCAAACCATCTCCTCCGGCTTCACCCAGTCATCAAACTCTTTTTCAGTAAGATAACCAAGCTCAACTGCTGTTTCTTTCAGAGTTTTATTTTCACGATGAGCTTTCTGTGCAATCTCTGCAGCCTTATAATACCCGATCTTCGTATTAAGTGCAGTTACGAGCATCAGTGAATTGTTTACATGCTTTTTTATGTGATCATACATTGGTTCAATTCCAATAGCGCACTTGTCATTAAAAGAAGCACACACGTCGCCAATCAGCCGGGCTGAGTGAAGAAAATTGTATATCATCATGGGCTTGAATACATTCAATTCAAAGTGGCCATTGCTGCCTCCTATATTTATTGCAACATCATTGCCAAGCACCTGGGCACATGCCATGGTCATAGCTTCGCATTGTGTAGGGTTCACTTTTCCGGGCATGATAGAGGAACCGGGCTCATTGTCTGGGATCGAGATTTCGCCAATGCCGCTACGCGGCCCTGATGCGAGTATGCGAACATCATTCGCGATCTTCATAAGCGACACAGCCGCAGTTTTCAAGGCGCCATGAGATTCCACAATCGCATCATGGGCTGCGAGTGCCTCAAATTTGTTTTCCGCAGTTATAAAAGGCAGGCCAGTCAGCTCTGCAATTTTCTCAGCTACATTTGCTGAATATCCTTCGGGAGTGTTGATACCCGTTCCTACAGCAGTCCCACCGAGAGCAAGCTCACTTAAATGAGAAAGTGTATTCTTAATAGCTCGAATAGCATGGTCGAGCTGAGAAACATATCCGGAAATTTCCTGCCCAAGAGTCAGTGGTGTAGCATCCATGAAATGAGTACGTCCTATCTTCACCACATTCATGAAGGCCTTAGATTTTTGCGCCAGCGTATCGCGTAATTTTTGTATGCCGGGCAATGTAGTCTCTACCAGAATTTTGTAGGCAGCAATATGCATCGCCGTGGGAAAAGTGTCGTTAGATGATTGCGATTTATTCACATCATCATTAGGGTGCAGGATCTTTTTTTCATCCGATAAACTGCCTCCATTCATCACATGCGCCCTGTATGCAATTACCTCATTCACATTCATATTCGTCTGAGTACCACTGCCGGTCTGCCATACCACTAAAGGAAACTCATCATTGAGTTTTCCATCCAAAATCTCATCACATGCCATAGAGATCAGGTCGCATTTTCCTTTATCAAGAACACCGGCATTTAAGTTTGTGATGGCTGCCGCCTTCTTTAGGTATGCAAATGCAATAATTATTTCTTTCGGCATTCTGTTAATCTCCTCTGCGATTTTAAAATTCTCAATAGATCGCTGCGTTTGAGCTCCCCAGTATTTATCAGCCGGCACCTGCACCTTACCCATGGTGTCGCTTTCAGTTCTGAATGTCATAAGTAAATTTTTTCAAAAATAGGAGATAAGAGATCAGCTTGTTATAAAGCTATTTGAAATTAGAAACCCTTTATTTTTTTATCCGTATAAATGTTAGATTTTGTCTGATATTGATTTCTTAAATTGTATTAAATTATTTATATATGCATCTTCTATTCTTCCCCACTTCCCGGTGGTTAGAGAGCTTGGATAGACCATCGTGCGTTCATCTTCCAGACTACCCATAACATGATCTTGGAAGGAAAAAGCAGGTGCTGATAGAAGTAAATCTGTGTAGATGAAGCAATGTCCATGAAAAAATACGACCTATCCTTTTTGAAAGATTATTTTAATGACGATCAGGCTTCTATTGAAATGATTCTTAGAATGTATTTAGATGAAACTCCTAAAGAAATATCAGCTATAGAAACCTCGCTTTTGAATGAGGATATATCGGGTGCGAAGGCTGCCACTCATAAATTAAAAGCTAATGTAGCAATGCTCGGTCTTCATGATTCTACCTCGTTTATAGATAACATTCATCTTCTGGAGCCATCGGATTCGGTGCCTGAAGATGTTCGCTTTCAATTTCTAATATTTAAACAAGAGGTATTGTCTGCGCTGGAAGAAATAAAGGCTGACTTTTTTCAAGCTCCGCTGCCCTAAATGGAAACATATCTTATGAGGAAAACGATGATCCACACCCGCAGGTTTTGGTAGCATTGGGATTTTCAAAAATAAAGCCTCGGGAATTAAGACCCTGTTGAAAGTCTATCTGCATCCCGAAAAGATACATTTGATGCGATTTGTTCATATAAACCCGAATGCCATCAATAATAAATTCCTCATCATCCCCTGTTTTCTCATCAAAGCCAAGTACATAGGTCATACCTGAGCAGCCACCGCCCTTAACTCCCACCCTCAAGGCCTGATTCACGGGGAAATCATCAGCAGACACCAACTTATTTATTTCTTTAATAGCACCCACTGTAAACTTAACAGGTGCAGTCGCTGTGTTTGTTTCTGTGTCAGTTGAAACGAAGCTCATAAAATTCTTATTTCTTTACAAAGGTAAGAACATTCATATTAGGGCTGGGTTCCAATTTTATCGAATAGTAGTACTTTCGTTTTTACTCAGAATATGTCTATGACCGGCAATGATGTCTTTGACCTTCTTAAATATACCATTCCTTCCATTATAACTTTTCTTACAGCTTATGTCATCCTCAAGCTGTTTATTGATGGGGAGAAGGCACAAAAGGAACTTCAGTTGAGGGCAGCGCAATATAAAGACTCTTTACCGTTGCGTTTGCAGGCTTATGAGAGGCTGACCCTCTTTCTTGAACGCATCACCCCCACAAATATGATTTCAAGGGTGAATAAGCCAGGCATGGCAGCCCGTGATCTTCAGTTATCAATTATTTCGAACATCCGTTTGGAATTTGAACACAATCTCTCTCAGCAAATTTATATTTCATCTCCTGCCTGGATGATGATTGTGCAGGTAAAGGAGGAAATAATCTCCATAGTAAACCGCGTAGCCTCCGACCTGCCAGAAGCTGCTACTGGCAAAGATCTTAGCCGCGCAATCATCGAATACTTTATCAGCAATGATCAGGCGATGCCTACTCAGAAAGCACTCGATACCATAAAATCTGAAGCAAAGAAAATATTTTAGCCCTCGTTGTAATGAATCAGTGAGAAGGGTATGTTTGACTTTATTAATAGATTCTTCCTTTCAGTACCAGTCAAGAAGGCACCCTTGCACTTAGTTATCTTTGCCTTAAAAAATACCTGATGGGAAGTCAAAAACCTGCATCATTGAACGAGGATAAAAAATTCTTGACAGATTCCGAAATAGAGATCCAGCGAATTTATACCGAACTGACACATTCGCTATCTGAAGATGCCGGTCAGTTTCCTTTTACCCGGGGCATTCATGCGAGCATGTACCGTGACAAATTGTGGACGATGCGACAATATTCCGGTTTTTCCACTGCGGAAGAATCAAACAAGCGTTATCACTATTTGCTCAATCATGGCACCACCGGATTATCGGTTGCTTTCGATCTTCCTACACAAATTGGCTATGATTCCGACCATGAAATGTCGGAAGGTGAGGTGGGCAAAGCGGGGGTTGCCATCGATTCATTACAAGACATGGAAATTTTATTTGATGGAATTGATTTGGGGAACATTACTGTTTCTATGACAATCAATGCCACTGCATATATATTGCTTGCCATGTACATTGCTGTTGCGAAAAAGCAGAATGTAGATCTGAAGAAATTATCAGGGACGGTGCAAAATGACATCCTCAAAGAATATGCTGCGCGCGGTACTTTTATTTATCCTCCCAAACATTCTATGCGTCTGATTACGGACATCTTCGAATATTGCAGCAAGGAATTACCAGGATGGAATACAATCTCGGTTTCAGGTTACCACATTCGGGAAGCTGGCTCCACTGCTGTACAGGAAATTGCTTTTACCTTATCAAATGGAAAATCTTATCTGAAGGCCGCCATAGACCGTGGACTTGATATTAATGTGTTTGGAAGAAGAATGTCTTTTTTCTTCAATGCCCATAATAATATGTTTGAAGAAGTAGCGAAGTTCAGAGCTGCCCGCAGAATGTGGGCTAAAATCACGAAAGTGCTCGGTGCTACCGATCCCAGAGCGCAAATGCTGCGTTTTCATACACAAACAGGTGGATCGACGCTTACAGCGCAACAGCCAATGAACAATATTGTAAGAGTTACCCTTCAGGCCCTGGCAGCGGTTTTAGGCGGAACCCAGTCGTTGCATACTAATGGCTTCGATGAGGCATTGAGCTTACCATCAGAAATGGCAGCAGGGTTAGCGCTGCGAACACAGCAGGTAATAGCATTCGAAAGCAGTGTTGCACAAACCGTAGACCCATTGGGTGGCTCCTTTTTTATTGAGCATCTTACTGATGAACTGGAATCAAATGCTTGGGCGTATATAGAAAAGATTGATGCGATGGGGGGATCTATTCAGGCAATCGAGGAGGGTTTTATACAGGAAGAAATTGCGAGATCTGCTTACGCTTATCAACGTAGCATTGAAGATGAGACTAAAACCATTATAGGAGTAAATAAATTTGTTCACAAGCATGAAAAGCAGTCAGGGGTGTTTAAAGTAGATGACGATATACGTAAATTACAAATGGAGAAATTAAAAAAACTCAGGTTATTGCGTAATCAGGAAGCAGTGGATCATGCCCTTAAAAAACTTGAAATTGCCGCAAGCTCTAATGACAATGTTATGCCTTATGTAGTTAACGCTGTGGAACAATATACCACCTTAGGCGAGATTGCTGATGTATTACGCAAAATCTTTGGGGAATATAAGGAATAAATAAGAAAAACGAATAACATTTAATTTTAGTCATATTTATTAAATATCATGTTACGGTTCTGCAAATTCTTATCTTCTATCATATTGTCAAGTCAAGCCATCAATCGCTTCTTGAAAAAAATCAAACAACTAGAAAAATTTGCACTGGATCGTGATTGTTATATAAAAGAGCCCTTCAAAAATAGGGAGCTTCTTCTCGAAAAAAAACTTACCACCGTTGAACCGACCAGGTTTCCCTGAAATTTCACATGCTGTAAATCTTCACGGTAAAAAATACTTTTCTGTATTGCCCTGAAAGACTTACCAGACTTCAATTTTCGAATTAAAAAAAATATCTTTAAACAGGACATTGGCTTCTGTACAGGCTTTCGTAAAAAAATAAAATTTTTTTCGTTCCGCAGATGCAAATTGTAATCTTCATGAGAAAGTCAATAGGGCAGCATTATATTTTTAATATTTTTTTTAACCAAGTTTGTGCACCGTTACGAGAGTAACAGACATGTAGAACTTTCATTTTATATAATAATAAAAGCCCTGAAAAACAAATGACTAAAACTGCAGATGATGTATGGAAAACGTGCCTAAAGATCATTAAAGATAATGTCAACCTGCAGAGCTATAAAACATGGTTTGATCCGATAAAGCCCATAAAGCTTGAAAAAAATGTTTTGACGATACAGGTTCCGAGCCAGTTTTTTTATGAATGGCTTGAGGAACATTATGTAACACTGCTACGTAAAACCATCAGGCGTGAGCTGGATAAGGATGCACGTCTTGAATACCAAATCGTGATGGATGGCAACTCAGGAAACAATGCACCTTATACAGTGAACATTCCCACATCGAATACCAGCTCTAATAAAAATCCAGAGGTACTTGCTCCAATGGTGCTTGGCAATCAGATCAAGAATCCATTTGTTATACCCGGCTTAAAGAAGGTTCAGATTGACTCTCAGCTAAATTCAAACTACACCTTTGATACGTTTGTAGAGGGCGACTGCAATCGTCTTGCCCGTTCCGCCGGTTTTGCAGTTGCAAACAAGCCAGGAGGAACTTCCTTTAATCCTCTCGTGGTTCATGGTGGCGTAGGGTTAGGTAAAACCCATTTGCTGCATGCCATCGGCAATCAGGTGAAGATGAACTATGTGGATAAAACAGTGCTATATGTTCCCTCAGAGAAATTCACAAACCAATTCATTGATTATCTGAAAAACAACGCGGTAAATGAGTTCATTCACTTTTACCAGATGATCGATGTGCTAATGGTAGACGATATCCAGTTCTTTGCAAACAAAGATCGAACTCAGGATATCTTCTTTCATATATTTAACCATTTGCATCAGTCTGGTAAGCAGATCCTCCTCTCCTCTGACCGTTCGCCCCGTGATCTTGAGGGAATGGAAGAACGTCTGCTTTCGAGATTCAAAATGGGGTTGACAACCGATCTAAGCATTCCTGATTTTGAAACGCGCATGGCAATCCTTGAGAAGAAAATGTATTCCGATGGAATTGAGTTGCCAGTGGAAGTGGTGGAATTTGTAGCATACAATGTTAGCTCAAATGTACGGGAGCTTGAAGGTGCGCTGATCTCTCTGCTTGCGCAGTCCTCTCTGAATAAAAAAGATGTTGACCTCGATACAGCGAAGAAGATCATTAAGAATTTTGTTAAAAGCATTTCGCGCGAGGTATCTATTGACTTCATCCAGAAGTCGGTATGCGATTATTTTAGCGTTCCAATGGAAAAGCTCAAGGAAAAAACCCGCAAGCGTGCCATAGTGCAGGCACGCCAGCTATCTATGTATCTTGCAAAAAATTTCACTAAGAGCTCCCTCAAAGTCATTGGTCGTTACTTCGGCGGCCGCGACCACAGCACTGTAATTCATTCATGCCAGGCTGTGAGAGACCTGATGGATACAGATAAGGAATTTAGGGAAGCAGTTGTTGACATTGAGAAAAAGATTCAAATGAGCATAACGTAATTGTAAGAGCTTGGAAATAATAGAGGGCTTATAAGTGGGTCATTGGTTACATAATGATTCGGCTATAAATAAGCACCGGGGAATGGATAAAACAATTATTTTCTACCACTTAATGTGAAGTTGATTACATTCACAATCTGAAATACAGTGAAAAGCACGCACAGCATACTGTTTTCTTAATATCTTTAACTCATCTTAAACCAAAAACAATCATCATGGGAAATTTACTTTACGCCATTGCGGTAATTTTAATAATAATATGGGCAATCAGCTTTTTAGGAGGTTATTATACCGGTGGCCTGATTCATGCTCTGCTTGTGATAGCTGTTATTGCTATTATTATTAAAGTTATTCAGGGTAGAAAAATCCTTTAATTGGGTTAAGTTTAAGGCTCTAATTCTCCTATGGCTGATATAAAATCTACCATAGGAGATTTAGCATTTATGGTCATAGCCAAAGACCGAAGTTTCTCTTTTTCTCAGAACAAATTTTGAAAAAAGAGGCAGATGTTTCCATCCATATTTCCTCCCAGGCGATATTTAAAATATCGATCTGAACGGATATATTTCTGATTTCCATATGCAAATGAACTTCAATAGAATCAAATTGCCGTTGAATTTCATGTATAAGGAAATATTCTTGTAATGGTTCTTCAGGAAAATCTGCGAGCCTCCTATCAAAAATTTCGTTGTAAAGTGATATATAAGCATCAATATGCTTTATTCTGCTTTTAAAGCAAAGCAAGATGTGGTTGATTCTTCCGATCTTACGTCGCTTTTCTCAACCATATAACAAAATTCTCCTTCTTAATTAAAGATTACATGAAAAAATTTATCCCAGGTACATCAATCATAATTATCATCCTTCACGTTTTTTCCTGCAAACCAGAAAATAAAAGCCTGTCATCACTACCGTGTCCGTTAGACACATTTCTAAATGCATATGTTGATACCACTGTTAAGCCCCAGGAGGATTTCTTCATGTATGCCATGGGAAAATGGATTAAAGACAACCCGATACCCACCTCTGAAAGATCATGGGGCATCTGGAGCAAAGTGAATGAGGAGAATTATGAGAGTATGAGGTCGATCAATGACGAGGCAGCTTCTAAAAATGACCAGGCTGGAACTAACTGGCAGAAGATTGGTGATTTCTGGCATACGGGGATGGATACTGTTACTATAGAGGAGCAGGGGTTGAAGCCCCTTCAGCCAGCACTGGATAAGATAAATGCCATAACCGATTTCAATGGCATCCTAAATGAGATCGGATATTTGCAGTCTATTGGTGTGGGTGCTTTATTCGGATCATATATTGGGCAGGATGAAAAAAATAGCGAGCTGATCTTCCTGCATCTATACCAGGGCGGCATCGGATTGCCTGAGCGTGATTATTACTTCGACAGTGATTCACGAACAAAAAATATAAGAACAGAATATGTAAAGCATATCTCGAAAATGTTTCAACTGCTTGGGGAGGATGTCGCCACTTCCGAAGAAAAAGCTTCAGTAATAATGAGAATGGAAACCTCACTTGCTGAGAAGTCACGCAAGCTGGCAGATTTGCGCGATCCATATAAGAATTATAACAAGATGGGGCTGGAAGCCTTGCAT
>JACCZV010000264.1 GCA_013695775.1 Chitinophagales bacterium
TTTAGTTTGTTGGATTTATTGATGAATATGTTTGGTGCAGCATAGAGTCCATCAGTTATTCCAGCTTGAAGTAATGGGCTATCAATGGACAGAATTGACTTGTTCCCTGTTTTAATTTAATGCAGCTAAAATATTATATTTGTCCCCCTCTCTTTTTCACCAAATACAAAATCATGATTGAAACTCGAACTAACAATTCTTCAAATGATTTGAAAGCGTATGGATTAAAGAATGTGGGGTCGCACTGGAATCTGAGTCAGGACGAATTGATTGAACGCTCCTTAGAGTTGGGATTGGGCGTGCTTTCAGACAGTGGGGCATTGGCGGTAGATACGGGAGAGTTTACCGGCCGTGCGCCAAAAGATAAGTTTGTGGTAAAAGATGAGAAAACAAAGGATATTGTTTTTTGGGGTGACGTAAATCAGCCCTTCGATGAAATTAAATTTCAATCACTCTATGATAAGCTGGTTGACTTTCTTTCAAATAAGGAAGTTTATATCAAAGATGCTTATGCATGTGCCGATGAAAGTTACAGGTTAAATGTGCGGCTAATCACTGAAGTGCCGTGGGCTGCCCAGTTTGCCGGCAACATGTTTCTAACCCCTTCCGAAGAGGAAATAGGATCCATACAGCCAGACTGGGTCATTCTTCATGCACCTTCATTTAAGGCCGATCCCAGGACAGATGGCACACGACAGGAGAATTTTTCTGTTATAAATTTTTCAAAGCACACCATCATCATCGGAGGTTCAGCCTATACGGGTGAAATTAAGAAAGGAATATTTACTGTTTTAAATTATGTGTTGCCCTATGAACGTAATGTGCTGTCAATGCACTGTTCAGCAAATATTGGAAGCCAGAATGATACAGCAATATTCTTTGGCTTATCAGGAACTGGCAAAACCACGTTAAGCGCCGATCCTAACCGGGGTCTGATTGGCGACGATGAACATGGATGGAGTGAAGGTGGAATTTTTAATTTTGAGGGTGGCTGCTATGCTAAATGTGTAAACCTTACCGAGGAAAAGGAACCTGAAATTTTTCATGCAATAAAACGAGGCTCTCTTCTTGAGAATGTAAGATTTTTTCCTGGCACGAACAAAGTGAACTTCGATGATGTCTCAGTCACCGAAAACACCCGCGTCTCCTATCCAATAGATTTTATCAGCAATGCCATAAAACCCTCGGTCGGAGGCATTCCTAAAAACATATTTTTCCTTACCTGTGATGCTTATGGCATCCTTCCGCCAATTGCAAAGCTTACCCCGGGTCAGGCCATGTACTGGTTTCTCAGCGGATACACAGCAAAAGTTGCAGGTACGGAAGCCGGCATAACCGAACCTAAGACTGCTTTCTCTGCATGTTTTGGAGCACCCTTTCTACCTTTAAATCCCAACACATATGCGGGTATGCTGGCAGATAGAATGAAGAAGTATAATGCAAATGTCTGGCTAGTAAACACGGGCTGGACCGGGGGGCCCTACGGCGTAGGCAAACGCATGAAGCTATCGTATACACGTGCCATGATCACTGAAGCTCTGAAGGGGGACCTGGAAAAAGTGAATTACGATGTGCACCCCATATTTGGCTTAGCATACCCTACAAGCTGTCCAACGGTTCCATCCGAAATATTAAATCCACGCGATACCTGGGCCGATAAAAATGAATATGATGAGAAGGCGAATGATCTGGCAAAACAGTTTCTTAAAAACTTTGAAAAGTTTTCTGCAACAGCGCATGAAGAGACTTTATCAGCAGCGCCGAAGGTTGCAGTTGGCGTGTAGTCTATAAGGGGGTATTATCTTTTTGATTCAATATTTTTTATAAGTGGCTTGATTTCTTTTGGAAGCTACTTACATGTATTGATATAACCTATCTTCATTCTAATGGTTGGCTCGTTCCATTAAAACATCTCAATGGAATTATATTATTCCAATGGTGCAGGAGAAAAAGTAGGTATTCTTACCAGCGAAGAATATCATCATTGCATGAAAGTGATGCGCCATCGTATCGGTGATGAATTATTGATAACTGACGGATGTGGGAAGCTCTTCAATGCCAGGATCATCTCAGATGATAAGATAGAATCATCTGTAGAAATTCTTAGGGTTGCTAAGGAAGAAATAGAACCGATCACAAATATTCATATTGCCATTGCTCCCACAAAAAATAATGACCGGTTCGAATGGTTTCTCGAAAAGGCAACGGAAATAGGGGTGACGGAAATAACTCCAATATTTTGTGCACGGTCAGAACGGGATAAGATCAAGTATGAGCGGCTGAATAAAATTCTAATTTCTGCAATGAAACAATCTATGCGACTGTGGCTGCCGAGGCTGAATGATGCAATAAAATTTGAAAATTTCCTAAAAATGGGTTCAGTTCTTTCAGCTGAAAAATTTATATGTCACTGTCGGTCAGAAAAACTTCCGGCTCTAAAGGAAATCTACCGTTCAGAAAAAAATGTATTGATCCTTATTGGACCTGAGGGAGATTTTACCTTAGAAGAGATTAACTTGGCAGAGCGAAATGGTTATGCATCCGTAAGTTTAATTAATTCGCGGCTGAGAACGGAAACTGCAGGTTTAATAGCAGCTCATACAATTCAAATGATGAATAGCTGATGACATATTTTATAATCAAAGCAGGCACTTTGGGGACGTCCCAACCGTTATTACCAAAATCAAAAAAATTTTCTGTGCGAATCTTGTTTTTACTTGGATTCCTCATTTTTATCGCCTCCTCCTTTGAGCCCGCCCCTACTTTAAAACTTGCTCTTATGAAATACAAGGGCGGTGGTGACTGGTATAATGATGTGAATTCATTAAAAAATCTTGCCCGGTTCTGTAATGAAAATGTTGGAACCAACTTCGACCTGGAACATGCTGTGGTAGAACCTAGCAGCCCCGACATTTTCAATTTTCCATTTGTCTATATGACCGGTCACGGAAACTTTACGCTTGATAATGACGAAGCCGAAAATTTGCGATTGTATCTTGTAAGCGGAGGATTTTTGCTTATAAATGATGATTATGGCCTTGATCCCTTTGCAAGGCTGGCAATGAAAAAGGTATTTCCCGAGCTCGATTTAATTGAGTTGCCATTTTCACATCCTATCTATCATCAGAAATATGATTTTCCAAACGGACTTCCGAAAGTGCATGAGCATGATAACAAACCTGCACGTGGATATGGTTTAATATATGAAGGGCGTCTCGTCTGCTTTTACAATTTCGAATGCGACCTTGGCGATGGTTGGGACGATGTGCATAAAGATCCTGAGCCCATCAGACAAAAAGCATTGCAGATGGGTGCAAATATTGTGGCCTATGTTTTCTCACTCAAAGAAAAAAAAGGCAGCTAAATGGAATACGGAAAAATGGGAGGATATCCTGTATTACAACATATTAAAAATTATTATCAATATTTTTCTTTTTTAATTAGTTGGTTAATCCTGCTGACTAAACCCGGGCCTTCGTAAATCAAACCTGTATATATCTGAACCAAGTCGGCACCTGCGTTTATTTTTTCTATGGCATCCTCCGGTGAATGTATTCCCCCTATACCGATAATGGCAAATTTTCCTGCCGATTTAGAATGAATATACTTCACCACCTCTGTTGCGCGCGTGGCAATTGGCTTACCGCTCAAGCCCCCGGCACCATACTGTTCAACTAAATGCAATGGTGTTGTAAGGCCTCTTCTCCCTACAGAAGTATTTATGGCTACTATTCCTGCAAGCTCAGTTGCAATAACGATCTGAATAATGTCATCGAGTTGGCTATATGTGAGGTCGGGTGCAATTTTTACTAGTATAGGTTTGGGTACATCATGCTGATGATTCAATTCCTGCAAGCGGGTCAGAAGCTTTGAAAGCGGTTCTTTGTCATGCAGCGAGCGTAATTCAGGTGTATTGGGTGAGCTTACGTTGACGACAAAATAGTCGACATGATCGAACAACTTCAGAAAACACGTTTCATAATCATCTATGGCTTTTTCAAGGGGTGTGTTTTTATTTTTGCCTATGTTTCCACCTATCAATACATCTTTCCTGTCTGTGGTTTTTAAGCGTGCAGCCACAAGGTCAACGCCCTGGTTGTTAAATCCCATGCGGTTGATTAAGGCCTCATCTTCAGGAAGGCGAAAAAGCCGGGGAGAATCATTTCCGGGTTGGGGCAGCGGAGTTACCGTTCCTATTTCAATAAATCCGAACCCAAGTAAACTAAGGGAATGAATGTGTTTTGCATCTTTATCGAATCCGGCAGCCAGGCCCACCACATTCTTAAACTTCAAACCAAAAACTTCTTTGCAATGTGATGTACCTTCAGAACAAAATAGCTTTTTCAGCAGCCACTCACCACCCGGAATTTTAATTATCCACTCTAATAAGCTTATGGCAAAATGGTGGGCTTGTTCAGCCGGGAGAAGAAAGAAAAGAGGCTTAAGAAATATCTTATACAACTTAACAGAATGTTGCGGCGAAAATACTTTACCTGTTTCTATTCCAGCTTCTTAATTTTAAGCATATTCAATAATAGATATTAATCACTGGCATGAATAAAGGTATTCCATTGGCAGAACGCATGCGCCCTGAGTCGCTGGAGGAATTTATCGGACAGGAACACCTTGTTGGGGATGGAGGTGTTCTTAAGATTCTCTTAAATCGAAAGCAAATTCCTTCAATGATTTTCTGGGGGCCGCCCGGAGTGGGTAAAACTACACTGGCACACATCATCTCCCGTGAAATGCAGATGCCGTTCTTCACTCTCAGCGCCATCAGCTCAGGCGTGAAAGATATTCGCGAAGTGATAGAGACGGCTAAAAACGCTGGCAAAGCCATTCTATTCATAGACGAAATTCACCGTTTCAACAAATCGCAGCAGGATTCTCTTTTAGGGGCCGTTGAAAAAGGCATCATCACCCTCATTGGCGCTACCACTGAAAATCCATCCTTTGAGGTAATTGCTCCTTTGCTATCGCGATGTCAGGTATATGTGATGCAGCCTCTTGAAAAAGAACATCTGCTTGATTTGCTGGATCGTGCGATGAAAAACGATAATTTCCTGATAAGTAAAAAAATAAAAATTCCTGAGCACGAGGCGTTGCTCAGACTTAGCGGCGGTGATGCACGCAAGCTGCTCAACCTTTTTGAGTTGGTTGTGGATACTATTGGAACCGAGACGGTGGAGATTACAGATGAAAAAACCATCTCTATTGCTCAGAAAAAAATTGCATTATATGATAAATCCGGAGAGCTGCACTATGACATCATCTCAGCATTTATAAAATCAATGCGTGGCAGCGATCCCAATGCTACTGTCTATTGGCTGGCACGAATGATTGAAGGTGGTGAGGATCCAAAATTTATCGCGCGCAGAATGCTCATCCTCGCTTCTGAGGATATTGGCAATGCCAACCCGACAGCCCTGGTGCTTGCAAACAGTTGCTTTCAGGCTGTGGATGTCATCGGCTATCCTGAATGCAGAATCATACTTTCTCAAACTGCCATCTACCTGGCCACATCTCCCAAGAGCAATGCATCATATATCGCCATTGAAGATGCTTTGACTACCGCACGGCAGCAGGGTGATCTGCCGGTACCTCTTCACCTGCGGAATGCCCCTACAAAGCTGATGAAGCAACTGAACTATGGTAAAGAATATAGGTATGCGCATAGCTTTGAGGACAATTTCACAGCGCTGGAATTTCTTCCTGATAAGATAACAGGCCTTAAATTCTATGATCCCGGCCAGAATGCAAAGGAATCGGAGTTGCGCGAATTTCTTAAGAAGAGGTGGAAAGAGAAATACGGTTACTAAGAAATCAGGATTAAATAGAGGGTGGAAATAATCTCTCTTCTGGTACCGGAGGTTGATGTGTGCATCTACGGTCGCAGCTCCTGTAGGAGAATTCTTACAATGAAATATCGAGTAAATCACAGATCGGGCAGCTATCTTTAGCGCCATTGTTACACAATGGGTATTGTTAAACGTCAAAGCGTACAGTCGTCAGTTATCACTTATATTGGAGTGGCTATTGGGTATGTGAACCTGATCCTCCTTTTTCCAAAATTTCTAACTCCTGAACAATTAGGTCTGACGAGGCTACTTCTTTCGGTTGCAACAATCTTCTCTCAATTTTCACTGCTGGGTACATCTGTATCAATACTCCGGTTTTTTCCATATCTGGAAGATAGAAAATCGAGGCATCATGGTTTTTTTTCCTTTACGATCCTGGTCTCCCTTACAGGCTTTATAATCTTCACACTACTCTTTATTATCCTTCGGGGCCCTATCACGGACATCTTTCAAGAGAAATCTTCACTGTTCGTGCAGTATTATTCTTATCTGTTTCCGTTGTCGTTCTTCCTACTGTTCTTCGAATTATTATTCATGTACATGAGGGCGCTTTTTAAAACTGTCGTGCCCACATTGATTAAGGAAGTTGTTCTGCGCCTGATACAGACCGCCGCGTTGGTGCTGCTTACCGTAGGGCTGGTAGATTTTGAAGGTTTCCTATTACTTTTTATTGGAAGCTATCTCTTGCACCTTCTGGTGATTATGGGGTATGCTGCCTATTTGAGGCAACTGTTTATTTTCTCTCTTATAGATTTTAAAGGGCGCGTTTCCGTGCGTGAAGTCATGCGCTATTCACTGTTGCTTTTCGTCGCGGCCATAGCATCATATTACACGTTGAACATTGACCAGATCATGCTCGGAGCACTTGCCGGACTGGCAAGCAATGCTGTTTATTCAATCGCATTCTTTATAGGAACTATCATCCAAATCCCAGGACGCGCGATAAACTCAGTAGCAATTCCAATAGTTGCCGAAGCATGGAAACAAAACGATCAGAAAAAATTGCAGCAGCTATATATTCAAACATCGTTAAACGAACTGATCATTGGGGGTTTTATATTCTTACTTGTCTGGATCAATACCGATCTGCTCCTTAGCTTATTGCCCCCAATTTATCAGGAGGCAAAATGGGTAATTTTTATTGTAGGGCTTGGTAAGCTCTTCGATCTTGCCACTGGAATAAATGGAGAGATTCTGGTGATCTCTAAACATTCTAAAGCAACACTATTTACCAACGTCTTTGTTATAATGGTGTCTACC
>JACCZV010000270.1 GCA_013695775.1 Chitinophagales bacterium
CTACCAGATAATCCTTGTTGGTTCAACATTACATTCCCTACTCTGAATGGAAATCTGTATCTCAGCTATAAGGAAATCAATAAGAAAAACACTCTGGACAAGTTGATTGAAGATGCGCATAAGCTGACATTCAAACATGCCGTGAAAGCTGACTTTATTGATGAAAATTACCTTTCCACCCCTAATCATGTGTACGGCATCTATTATGAGGTAGGCGGCAATGCTGCTTCGGCAATACAATTTTTCGTCACCGATAGCATAGAGCATTTTATTCGGGGATCGCTCTATTTTTACAATACACCAAATGCTGATTCAATATCCCCTGTACTCAATTTCATTAAACCAGATGTTATGAAATTGATTAAGACGCTAAAGTGGCAAGATCGCCAGCAATAGGTATTGGCTATACGTTTTATGATTATTCCACGGTAGTTATTAGTAGCCTAATAAACCTGTTTACGAGACACTAGTGAATGGAAGAAACCTTAGTCTCCTGATCAAACCATCCGGCAGTGCCACCCTCAAGGTAATGTGAGTTCTTAGCGCCGCTGTCGCGAAATGCCTGCGCTGCATTTTGTGAACGATTTCCTCCATGGTTGCAAATAGTCACTATAGTTTTTCTTTCTGTTGAATTCTGTTCAAGCTCTTTTAATTCCGAAGCAGGAATATTCACGGCACCGGGAATGTGCTGGGTCTCAAATTCCTCCTTACTACGAACATCAATGAGCAGCACCTTCTCATGATCTTTTTCTAAGAGGTTTTTTAATTCATGGAGTGTGATTGAAGGTATCATGGTATTCATAAAAAATTCTTAAGACCATTTTTAATTTCTACATATTGTTGATGATCTCATCTGCAAATTCTGAGCATTTCAAAAGCGTTGCTTCCTCCATTTGCCGGTGAAAATCATATGTTACGCGTTTGGCGGCTATTGATTTTTCTAGTCCATTATAAATATGGTCTGCGGCCTGCTGCCATCCAAAATATTCGAGCATCATGGCACCCGATAGAATTACAGAGCCTGGATTCACCTTATCAAGACCCGCATATTTAGGAGCTGTGCCATGGGTGGCCTCAAATATGGCATGACCCGTAATGTAATTAATGTTTGCACCGGGAGCAATGCCTATGCCGCCCACCTGAGCCGCTAAGGCGTCAGAGAGGTAATCGCCATTAAGATTCAATGTTGCAATCACATCAAAATCTTCAGGGCGGGTAAGCACCTGCTGAAGAGTTATGTCAGCTATAGCATCTTTGATCAATATTTTGCCAGAAGCTAACGCCGATTGTTGGTCCTCATTAGCTGCCTTTTCGCCCATTTCATTTTTTGTACGCTCCCATTTAGACCAGGAATAAGTTTGTTCGCTATATTTTTCTTCTGCCATCTGGTACCCCCAATCACGGAAAGCTCCTTCAGTATATTTCATGATGTTTCCCTTATGAACCATGGTTACAGATTTGCTGCCGTGGGCAATGGCATAGTCTATGGCAGCGGAGATCAACCGTTGCGAACCTATTCGGGAAACTGGTTTTAAGCCAATACCAACGGCAAGTTCAGGATTTTGCTTGCTCTTTGACATTTTTATGAATTCCTGACCGCGTTTTTTGTTGTTGAAACGGATCTTATCATATTCTTTACTGAAATTCTTCTTTAAGAAGTTTAATATTTTGGCCGCTTCAGGGGTGCCTGCTGCGTATTCTATTCCTGCATAAATGTCTTCTGTATTTTCGCGGAAGATTACCATATTCACCAGCTCCGGATGCTTTACTGGAGAGGGTACACCGGCAAAATAACGTACTGGCCGAAGGCAAACATAAAGATCCAGTATCTGTCTTAGTGCAACATTTAATGAACGAATACCACCACCTACAGGAGTAGTGAGCGGACCTTTTATCCCCACGAGGTACTCCCGAAAAGCATCAATGGTTTCATCCGGCAGCCAGTTGCCCGTCTTGTTGAAGGCCTTTTCACCTGCCAAGACTTCCTTCCATACAATCTCCCTTTTTCCATTATATGCTTTTCGCACTGCTGCATCAATCACCCTTACGGAAGCACGCCAGATATCGGGGCCGGTTCCATCACCCTCGATATAGGGAACTATAGGATCATTCGGAATTTTTAGCTTTCCACGACTCAATGTAATTTTTGTTCCTTCCATGAACTGGTGGTTATAACCTGAATGTTTTAGTGAATGGAATCAAGTTTAACTATGATTGACCGACTTCAGCAGATGAGGTGGTTGTGCTCTATGTCCAAATCAAAGATAAGGGATGATTCATAATTAAACTTAGGTTTTGCCATTATCATGAATACCGGTCAAATGAACGAATATTTTACATGAGTTGTCTTGATCACCTTAACTATAAGTCGCACTACACCTTCAGTGCGATATAAAGTTTGAATAGTAATATTAATCGGTGGTAATAATTAATTTTTTTGTTATTACACCTTTATCCGTTCTCACCTTAAGCAGATATATTGCTGAAGGGAGTGTGGAAATATTCAAGTATGCCGAATCACCGAGAATATTAATCTCTTCAATTTTTAAAATTTCATCTCCCACAACATTTAGAAGTTGAATGCTTTCAATTACTATATTATCGGCCGAGACTGTAACCAAATCATTAGCTGGATTCGGGGTTATAGTGATGAACTGCTGTAAGGCATTAGGATTGTAAATGCCAGTAGCTATATCCAATACCTGACATGATGAATCTTGCAATGAGCAGAGAGAATCAAAGATAGTGAGGCAAATAGCATAGACGCCTGCATTTGAATACACATGAACAGGGTTCAATTCGGTGTTTGTAGTTCCATCTCCGAAAGTCCATAAGAATGAAGAATTGCTGGTAGTATCAGAGGTGTTAGTAAAGGTTACTTCAAAAAAATTTTGCACCAATGTAAATGAGGCAACAGGTGGTCCCGCAACTGTGATGTACAGGAAAGTTGTGTTGCTGCACCCGAAGTTATTTGTTATGGTAAGTGTAGCAGTATCTGTACCCGGAAAAGTATAACTATACACTGGATTTTGTTCTGTTGAGGTGCTTCCATCGCCAAAGTCCCAGAACCAGTTTGTAATGAAGCCGCCATTTCCCCCGAAGGACTGATCGCTAAAAGGAGTTGGAGAATTGAGGCAAACTGATGGTGGTGCAGAGAATTGAGCGACCGGAGGCTCATTAACAATTATGGTATCTGTAGTAGTAT
>JACCZV010000274.1 GCA_013695775.1 Chitinophagales bacterium
CGATAAGGCCACGACTGTAATAGCAAATTGATTGAAAGCAGAATCCTTCTTCAGCAAGTGATGTGCTTGCAAAGCTGCCGTCCTTTTTCGTAATCTTATTTGCGTCGTTCCATTCGCTGCCAGGGCATCCAAGGCACCCCTCCGCGGCAGAAACGCCATTTCCAGCAATTTTCGTTTGAGTTAATAGCTGCTGTGAAAAAGAGTAGCTTGAGATGAGGAGCAAAAAAAGGCATCCGGCCAATTTTGCTGCAGTGTACATGTTATTCATGGGTTAAAATTTTGGGAGGAGTTACAAATAAATAAATGCTGTTGTCTATATTTATTACAAAAAATTATTCATCAGAGGCCTCCTCTGATTACACGTTTTATTTCACCTATCAATTCTTCTATTTTAAAAGGTTTGCTTAGGTATCCGTCCATGCCCGCCAGCAGATATTTTTCCCTGTCTCCAGCCATTGCATATGCTGTAACTGCCATGATCTTAGGTATACTTTTATGCATTCTTTTTCGTAGTTGAGCTGTAGTCTCCTCACCACTCATTTCAGGCATTTGGATATCCATCAGCACGAGGTCGTATTTTTTTTGGTTTACCGCATTCAACACTTCAGTACCATCTGAAACAGCGTCAGGATTATACCCAAGCATTTTTAGTATGCTTAATAAAAGCTTTTGGTTTATCATATTATCTTCAGCAATAAGAATGTTTAATGGCAGCTCCTGAGCCATCAGCTCATCACCACTTTTTTCATCTTTTGCTGTTCTCTTTAATGCCATAAATACTTTAAAAAGTAAGATAATAACTATAGGGTTGATAGGCCAATCTGATATTTATGACAACCATAATATGACAATCTAATGGAAGGTCCGGATATTTTTCAGCTAATTAAATAGGCCTCAGGAAAACGTTCCTTTAAAAATATCTAAATCAATTGTGTTATTCAAATTCAAACCAGCGAAACATTAAAATTAACTCTTATCCGATAAATAAACTAATGTTTTAGGAAGGCCTTCTGTATTTGTGACACATAATCCAGCTTTTCCCAGGTAAAGAATTCCACTTCCCGGAAGGTTGTCATCCCGTTTTTTCCAAACTGAACCTGCTGCGTCATAGGTAGTTTACCCATATGCCCATAGGCTGCCGTTTTACTGTATATGGGGTTTTTTAATTTCAACCGTTCAACAATAGCATAAGGTCGCATATCAAAGATCTGTTGTACGATCTCTCCAATTGTGGTATCAGAGAGTATTTTACCCTCCTCATCTCTCACCCTGGTAGTGCCGAATGTCGTAACATATAACCCTACAGGTTTTGCTACGCCAATGGCATAAGCCACTTGCACCAGCACCTGATCTGCGATGCCGGCAGCAACTAAATTTTTTGCAATATGGCGCACCGCATATGCAGCCGAACGATCAACCTTTGAGGGGTCCTTGCCTGAAAATGCACCACCTCCATGGGCACCTTTGCCTCCATAGGTGTCAACAATGATCTTTCTTCCTGTCAGTCCAGTGTCACCATGAGGCCCACCAATTACAAATTTCCCGGTAGGATTGATAAAGTATCTGATGTCGTTTCCAAAAAGCTTGGCGATGCGCGGTGGAAGCGCTTTTATCACACGAGGAATAAGATGTTGGTGAATGTCGTCTCTAATGCTTTCTTGAGTTGCTCCTTCATCATGTTGTGCAGAAATAACGATCGCATCAATGCGAAGTGGTTTATGATCTTCACCATATTCAATCGTTACTTGTGACTTAGCATCCGGGCGGAGGTAAGTCATTACTTTACCCTCGCGCCTTATCGCAGAGAGCTCCTGCAAAAGCCGATGGGCAAGATCCAGAGCCAGGGGCATATAATTGTCCGTTTCATTGGATGCATAGCCAAACATCATTCCCTGATCACCTGCACCCTGATCTTCTTTGTTTGCACGCTCAACTCCCTGGTTGATGTCTGGCGATTGTTCATGAATGGCAGTAACAATGCCGCATGAATCTGCGTCGAACATGTACTCTGATTTTGTATAGCCTATGTTGCGTATTGTGTTTCTCGCGATACGCTGTATGTCTACGTATGCATTTGATTTCACTTCTCCGCCTACCACTACCAGTCCGGTCGTAACGAAGGTTTCACATGCTACCTTGGAATCGGGGTCGAGTTTCAAGAACTCATCGAGAATGGCATCAGAAATCTGGTCGGCTACTTTATCAGGATGACCTTCAGAAACAGATTCTGATGTAAACAGATATGGCATTGCATGATTTGATTTTGAGGAGATGGCAAAGATAGCTTAGGATTTCGGAAGAATGACCCATATACAAAGAATCAGGATAAAGCGTTTGGTGGGAATCCACTGCATAGCCCGGTTGAATCTCTGATATAACGAGAAAAAGAATTGTTGAAACTTCAACTTATACTTGAAAGCGATAGTTTTGCAACTTATGTAATCTGACACTAATTGAATTAGCGGAACCATTACAACAATTAAGAAATTGGAAAAAGTGATAGATTGCTTAGGGGCCGAAAATCAATTATTGAAGCAGCAACTACAATTAAATTTTAATAAAGCTTAGCTTGAAAATTCCTGCAGTTCTTTTATTAGAAGACGGCACCATATTTCATGGCAATGGCGGCGGCTCTATTGGCACCACTATGGGTGAAATATGCTTTAATACAGGCATGACTGGTTATCAGGAAATTTTCACAGACCCATCTTACTATGGTCAGATATTGGTCGCTACTCACGTGCATATAGGGAACTATGGCATTCACGATAATGAGGAGCAGTCCGACTCAATTAAGATTGCTGGACTTATTTGCAAAAGCTTCAATACATTTTATTCCAGGAAGCAATCAAGCCGTTCCATACAGGAATATTTCGTGAAAGAAAATAAGCTTGCCATTGAAGGCATTGACACACGTTCACTGGTGCGGCATATTCGAAGTCGTGGCGCCATGAACGCCATAATTTCCACGGAGACAACGGATATCTCAACACTAAAATCAAAACTATCAGCGGTGCCTCCTATGGCAGGTCTCGAATTGTCATCCATTGTAAGCACTCCCGCTTCTTATGAATCGGGCGACGTGAATTCAATTTATAAAGTAGCAGCCCTGGACCTGGGGATAAAGAAAAATATCCTGAACTGCATGGTGGCCCGGGGCATTCATGTTAAAGTGTTTCCTGCAAAAATCTCTTATAAAGAAATGCACGCATGGGGCGCCGATGGATATTTTATCTCTAATGGACCCGGCGATCCCGCGGCTATGGATTATGCTGTGGACACTGTTCGGGATATTTTAAATGATGATAAAATATTATTTGGAATTTGCCTGGGCCATCAATTGCTGGCACTGGCCAATGATATTCCTACTTTTAAAATGCATCACGGCCACAGGGGTCTCAATCATCCGGTAAAAAACATCATTACGGGCCAATGTGAGATCACGTCACAAAATCATGGATTTGGAGTGAATCCGGACGCCATTAAGCAGTCAAAGAATATAGAGGTAACGCACATCAATTTAAATGACAAGTCCATTGAGGGCCTCCGGCTAAAAAACAAGAGAGCCTTCTCAGTTCAGTATCATCCTGAATCCGCTCCAGGCCCCCATGACAGCCGTTATCTCTTTGACGAATTTTTATGCATGATGAAGGATAACAGATAAGAAACACCATTAATAGTTCCTTCTTAAGGGTCACTCTATTAAGCTACTTCCTTCGGCAAGTAAATCATAACCTGCTTGTGAATTGTATGAACCTTGGGTCTCCGTTAATTTGAGGAAGTTCTTCAAATAACCCATACACAGCGGATCCGCTTCCACTCAGGGATGCATAAACTGCACCCTCCTCATACATCTTCTTTTTTATATCAGCGATCTGCGGATATTGCATAAATACAACGTCCTCAAATTCATTCTTTAAATGATCTCGCCATTCTGTAAGTGGTGCGCGAATCACTGATTTGATGGAATGCTCAGATCTATCATTTAAATCTTCTATGGTTTGGAACTGCCTTCGAGAGGACAATTGCTTAAATGCCCATGCAGTGCTTATCTCTACTTTCGGATAAATGATCTTGAGATATAAACCTGAAAGATCAACTGCAAAGGGCTCCATCAGCTCGCCCCTGCCCGTTACTATGCAGGATTTTTCTTCAATGAAAAACGGACAATCGCTTCCCAGACTAACTGCGTAATGTTGCAACTGATCTGCTGACAAGTTCAAACCAAATAATTTATTTAACATCTTTATTGTAGTGACTCCATCCGACGATCCACCACCTAAGCCAGCGCCCGGCGGAATGCTTTTCAACAAGATGATCTGAACAGGGGGCAGGTTAAAGAACTCCATTAATAAGCGGTACGCTTTCATGCATAGATTATCTTCCTGGGAGCCCGGTACCTGCAAACCATTGATTAGAAAAGATAATTTATTGGCAGGAAGAATCTCCAGTGCATCCGACCAGGAGACAGGGTAGAGCACTGATTCAATGTTATGATATCCATCAGGCCTTTGGTCGAGAATACGAAGGCCAAGGTTGATTTTGGATTTTGGAAAGGAGATCAAAAAATTGGTTTGAAGGTTCGGGTAGGCAATTTTTACAATTTAAATTCATGCGGGAAAGTTATCCCACATGCTAACTTATTTTTTTTTAAATAAGGCCGGTGGATTTAGAAAAATAGGAGAAGAAAGGATATTCTACCAGATGGAGAACTGACCATATGAGGTCTAACATTCTATTAACTAAACTTCATTCTCTTCATTAAATATGGAAGTAAAATCTGACGAAAGCCCAGATTGATATCCGCTTCAGCCATGTCTATATGATACTGCCCACATCGAAGCTTTAATTGCTGATAAAAATCTTTCATCTGTCTCACATAGTGTTCCTTCACCTGGTTAGGATTTAGCTTCACCCTCTCACCAGTCTCAAGGTCAATGAACCGGTAAGGACGATTGATGAATTCAAAATCCATCTCTTTAGATTTATCAAGGATGTGAAAGAGAATTACCTCATGCTTATTGTGCTTAAGATGCTGCAAGGCGGCGAAAAGCGAACTGTATTCATCGCTTCCCACATTTACATTTTCAAACATGTCGCTAAAGATGATCACCATCGAGCGGCGATGGATCTTATCAGCTACCTGATGCAAACATGCGGCAGCAGAGGTTCTCTTTTTATCGGGAGTTTGCTGAACCAACGACTCCAGGTTATTCAGCAATTGTTTATAAT
>JACCZV010000275.1 GCA_013695775.1 Chitinophagales bacterium
GTACTACATTAATTACTATTTCAGCAGTAGATAATTTCTGTAATGAATCCGTCAAAGCCTCTACGGATCCGTCAAAGTCAGCCTTCACAATCACGTTCAGCTCTTTAAATTTGCCCAATGCCAGTCGGCGTCCAATTTCATCTAATGTGATATGCTTCTTTGTACGTATGCCTTGTTCGCGAAGAATTTGCTGTCGCTTATAAGCAACTTGCTTGGCCTCCTGCTCATCTTCAAATTCCTTAAATTTTTCACCAGCCTGTGGCGCTCCATCCAATCCAAGAACAAGCACCGGTGTAGAAGGCCCTGCCGTTTGTATGCGTTGTTCACGTTCATTAAAGATGGCCTTTACACGGGCAAAATGACTGCCGGCGGCTATTACATCCCCCTGATCCAATGTTCCTTCCTGCACAAGCAAGGTGGCAACATACCCACGGCCTTTATCAAGAGTAGCCTCAATCACAGTACCTATTGCGAGCTTATTAGGATTGGCTTTAAGGTCGAGGAGCTCTGCCTCCAGGAGAATTTTTTCCAGCAACTGAGGTACCCCTGTTCCATTCTTTGCAGATATTTCCTGCGACTGGAATTTGCCACCCCATTCCTCTACAAGGATATTCAAGCTTGCTAATTGTTGCCTGATATTTTCTGAATTAGCGCCGGGCTTATCCATCTTATTAAACGCAAAAATCATAGGAACGCCTGCAGCCTGGGCATGGCTGATAGCTTCTTTTGTTTGGGGCATCACACTGTCGTCAGCGGATATTACAATCACGGCAATGTCGGTGAGTTTGGCTCCGCGGGCTCGCATGGCTGTGAAGGCCTCATGACCTGGTGTATCCAGGAAGGTGATCTTTTTATTTTCGCTAACCTCTACCTCATATGCGCCTATATGTTGCGTAATGCCACCCTTTTCGCCCGCTACTACATTTGATTGGCGGATGTGGTCGAGCAAGGAAGTTTTACCATGGTCCACATGCCCCATGATGGTAACTATAGGAGCCCTGGATTCAAGATCTTCGGGTGCGTCTTCTTCATCTTCTTCAAACTCATCCTGTTCCTCTAAACTTATAAACTGCACATCACTTCCAAACTCATGTGCCACCAATTCAATGATTTCTGCATCAAGGCGCTGATTTATAGATACCATAATGCCCAGGTTGAGGCATGTTTTTATAGCTTCTGTCACAGGCACATCAAGCAAACTGGCCAGCTCCGCTACAGAAATAAATTCGGTTACGTGCACGACCTTTTTCCCCTCATCAACAGTTTCGCCCCCGATTGAAGCCTCATCTCTTTTCAGCCTCCGATATTTTGCTTTGGCACTCTTACCTTTAGCGGTCCCTCCAAGCCGCGCCATTGTCTCCCTGATCTTCTCCTGAATTTCTTTGGCAGAGACTTCCTGAGGTTCATTGCTCTTAATGGGGGCGCGTTTAAAAATATCTCGTCTAACGGGGGGCCGGCGATCATCCCTGTTTATCATAGGCCGATCTGCTGGCCGATCAATTTCCGGACGCGTTTCCGTGCGGGGTGTAGGAGAGCGGTCAGAACTATAAATCCGCTTGCGCTGCTTTTTATCTTTCCCAGCTTTGATAATGTCGGAGTAATCTGCGGGTTTGCTTTTTATAGTGCCCAAATCAAGCTTTCCGATAACCTTAGGTCCATCAAGCTTTCCATATTCCGTTTTTTGAACTTCTTTAACAGGTAATTCAGGCTGATCTGGCTTATCATTTTCTGGTAATACTGAATCTGTTTTCTCCCTTTGTTCTTCCGCAACTTTATCTTCTATCAGAGTGGGAATCTCTTGTACTGCAGGATCTATATCGGGCGGGGTTTCATCAACCGGTGTTTTCTCCGTTTCAGCTTTACCTGAAGGAGTTTCACTCGCAGAACTTTCTAAAAGGTGTGTTTCAACAGGTAAATCATTCTCTACCGGTTGAATTATCTCCGCATCCGTGTTTACTTTCTTATCTGGCCTTGTTTTTTGATCTAACTTATCAAGATCGATATTGCCCACTACTTTAGGACCCTGAAGTAGGGGTGCCCTGGGCCGTGGAGCTTCTATTACTTTTGATTCCTTTTCTTTTTCGGGCTCATCTTGATTATCTGCTTTCTCTTTGGAAGGCACCTTCTTATCCGCAGGAGGTAAATTCTTGATCAGGAATTCAAGTTCAGGCTCACTTTTCTTTTTAGTGAAAACAATTTCTTTTTCCTTTTCCTTATCAAACAGCTTTGAGGCACCGAGACTTATCTTATCGGCTTGCAATTTATCGGCACGATCCTGCTGAAAATCACGCAAGAGCAGGTCATGCATATCCTTGCTTATTTTAATGGTTGGCTTATTTTCAACCGGGAAACCTTTTTTCTGGAGATGCTCAATTAAATGCGTGTAGCTGACATTAAGCTCTTTCGCTACTGCCTGAATTCTTATTTCCGCTGTTATTACTTCAGCCATCTATTTGTTTAAGTCTCGCTATGAAATTTACTATGCAAAGATCGAATTAAAAAATCAATTTGCACAGGAACCCTATTCATTTTCACTCTGAGGTGTTCCAGAATTCAGCCATTAATTTTATCCAGGTTACCTGGGGGCTTCGTCAAACTCAGATCTTAAAATTCGTAATACCTCATTGATGGTTTCTTCTTCCAGATCAGATCTTCTTACAAGCTCTTCACGGTTCAATTCAAGAACACTCTTTGCCGTATCGCAACCAATGCCCTTCAAGGTATCGATGATCCAGTCATCAATCTCATCGGAAAACTCTTCCAGATCAATATCATATTCCTCATCCTGAACATCGCGAAATACATCAATGGTAAATCCGGTAATCTTGCTTGCCAGCTTAATGTTAAGACCTCCTTTCCCAATTGCCAATGATACCTGATCTGGCTTTAGATAAACAGAGGCATGCTTTGTTTCCTCATCAATCTCCATTGAAGATATTTTTGAAGGGGTAAGTGAACGGGTGATGAAGAGCTGCGTATTGTTTGTATAGTTTATGATGTCAATATTTTCATTTCGCAATTCACGAACAATACCGTGAATACGTGATCCCTTCATTCCCACACAAGCTCCTACGGGGTCAATTCTGTCGTCGTAAGATTCTACCGCCACCTTTGCACGTTCACCAGGTTCGCGTGCGATCCTTTTAATGGTGATGAGACCATCAAATATTTCCGGTACTTCCTGTTCAAGAAGCTTGGACAAAAATGAGTTATCACTTCTGGATAACATCACCAGGGGGGTGTTGTTTTTCATGTCAACACCTTTTACTACTGCACGTACTGTATCCCCTTTTTTGAAAAAATCAGAAGGTATCTGCTCCAATTTTGTCAATACCAATTCATTCCCTTCATCATCAAGTAAAAGTGTCTCTTTTTTCCAAACCTGATATACTTCGCCCGTTACTATTTCACCTATACGATCCTGGTAT
>JACCZV010000301.1 GCA_013695775.1 Chitinophagales bacterium
ACATTAGAAAACACACATGCACAAATTAACATCACCGCCTTGCCTGATGGGTTTTATACTCTTCAAATCACAAACAACAAAACCGGTAGGAGTGAAGTGCGAAAGTTTGTGAAGCAGGAATAACAGATAATTAAAAATTTGACAGCATCTCTTTTAGTAGTTGAGAAATTTCAGATTAGTGTCGGCATAGATGGATGTGAATGGTAAATTGATACCATTAGTTAGAATCAAAAGCAAAGACATGGCCGCAGGTGTGTACTTTGTTCAATTGACCACAAATGAAGAAGTGATTACGAAGAAGGCTTGTGATAGAGTGATAGAAGATCATTCATATTTTCTTTACCCTCGATTAAAAGGTAAGATGATAGATGAATCATAACTTGGATGGATGTATTTAGGCAAATAATAATAAAGAAAATATATCTTACCCACTAAATTCTACAATAGGTGTGGTTACCGAGAAATTAGTTATAGAGCAATAGAAAATCTTATCACGATTTAAATTCTGAAAACCCTCATTCCTTGAGAGGGTTTTCTATTTGCTGTTTGGGAATATCTTTAGATTCCGCCCATGAATTACAATTAGCCTTCTGCATCTTTATCATATAATCCCCTAACACTTCGTTGCCTGTAACCTTCATACAATGTCACCGCGCATGCAACTGAGATATTTAAGCTTGTAATCATCCCTACCTGCGGTATAGAAAAATTGCCGTCTGATAAATTACCTGCCTCTGATGAAACACCATCCTTTTCATTCCCAAATACAAGGGCAACCGATTGCGTGAGATCTAAATCATAAAGTGAAAGGGCATCCTCAGTAAGTCGGGTTGAATAGATTCTAGAATATTTAATTCGCAACGCACTAAAGCATTCTTCTAAATTGAAGAAGTGGTGAATATTAACCCACTTAGCAGCACCGGCAGATGACTTTTTCCCGAGCTTGGAAACTTTCTGCGAAAGGGTAGAGAGTATATATATTTCCTGAATTCCTACCGCATCGCAAGACCGCAACACTGCTGATATGTTGTGCGGATCCCATACATTTTCAAGAACAACAGTAAGGTCCATCTGCCTTTTTGATTGCACCTCTAAAATTCGCTTCTCCCGTCTTTCAGTCATAAGGTAAAAATAAAGCTCCAGAAGAATATCTATGAAAGGTTGGGTTGCTTATAAACCGCTATAGATATGTTCATTCATAAAAATCTCTTCCGAAGTGTCATTATTTACTTAAGTTTTATTGGAAAAATGAAAGCATTTTTTTCAGGTAATCCACATTGAATAAGACTTTTCCACATGCGTGTTTACGACCGGGCTTTTGACCACTTCCATACATTATTCTATGTACCTTTACCTACTCATAATCAAGTAGTTTTTCCTTAAGGAATACCTTCTGAAATAACCTGAGAGCAACTAAGTTTTTAAATAATCTTTATTTTTAATGGCCAACGGAGAAAGGATAATACAGGTAAATATTGAGGAAGAAATGAAGACCGCCTACATTGATTATTCAATGTCGGTAATCGTTTCCAGAGCCATTCCCGATGCGCGGGATGGATTAAAGCCTGTTCATCGCCGCATTCTCTATGCAATGAATGATCTCGGGCTCGGATTCAACCGTGCTTATAAAAAATCAGCCCGCGTAGTGGGAGAGGTTCTTGGTAAATACCATCCTCATGGCGATACTGCTGTTTATGATGCTATGGTAAGGATGGCTCAATGGTGGTCTATGCGTTATCCGCTTGTAGATGGGCAGGGAAATTTTGGATCACTCGACAACGATCCTCCGGCGGCGATGCGGTACACAGAGGTGCGATTACAAAGGCTTGCAGAGGATATGATGTCCGATATTGAAAAAGATACGGTTGACTTTCAGTTGAACTTTGATGATACGCTTAAGGAACCAACCGTAATGCCCACCCGCATCCCCAACATGCTTGTGAACGGATCATCAGGCATTGCAGTGGGCATGGCTACAAATATGCTACCTCACAACCTTACCGAGGTTATAGAGGGTACTATCGCCTATATCGACAATAAGGAGATTGCAGTAGAAGAACTTATCAAGTTTGTGAAGGCACCTGATTTTCCTACCGGAGGAACAATCTATGGATATGATGGCGTGAAACAGGGACTTTTAACTGGAAGAGGAAGGGTAATACTCCGGGCGAAAACGGTCTTTGAAACCATGAAGGGTGGTAAGGAAAGGATCATAGTAACGGAAGTTCCATTCCAGGTAAATAAAGCCCTCATTCATGCAAGGATTCACGAACTCATGGTTGAGAAGCAGATAGAGGGCATCTCTGAATGTCGTGATGAGTCTGATCGCGACGGCGTAAGGCTCGTCGTGGAGCTAAAGCGCGATGCAATTCCAAATGTTGTGCTTAATCAACTCTTCAATTTCACCCAGCTTCAGAATTCTTATGGCGTCAACAACATTGCACTTGTAGCAGGCCGGCCTAAGCAGATGAACCTGAAAGACATGATTGCAGTGTTCGTAGATTTCCGTCATGAGGTCGTAATTCGCCGGACTCAATTCGACCTTAATGAAGCTGAGAAGCGCGCCCACATCCTTGAGGGGTTACTGATTGCCTTAGATCACCTTGATGAGGTGATAGCTCTCATACGATCCTCCAAATCGCCTGATGAGGCGCAGGCAGATTTAATAAAACAGTTCAGTCTTTCCGAGATTCAGGCGAAAGCCATTCTCGATATGCGTCTGCAGCGGCTCACGGGCCTTGAGCGCGATAAGATACGCGACGAGTATAAGGAATTGATGAAGACCATCGAATATTATAAGGATGTGCTTGCAGATGAAACGCTCCGGATGGACATCATTAAAGATGAACTGGAAGAAGTAAAGAAAAAATATGGTGATGAGCGGCGAACAGACATAGTCTATTCCGCCGAGGACATGAACATTGAGGATCTTATTGCGGATGAGGATATGGTGATCACCATCAGTCACATGGGATACATGAAGCGGACGACATTGTCGAGCTACAAGCGTCAGAATCGGGGTGGAAAGGGTTCTGTAGGCAGTGGCTCAAGAGATGAAGATTTTATTGAGCATCTGTTCATCGCTTCCAACCATAATTATATTTTATTTTTCACGGAGAAGGGAAGATGTTACTGGATGAAGGTTTACGAGATTCCAGAGGGCAACAAAACAGTAAAGGGCCGTGCAATTCAAAACCTGATCAACCTTCCACCTGATGACAAGATAAAAGCGGTGATCAATGTGAAGGATTTGAGCAACGAGGAATTCCTTAATAATAATTATCTGATTTTTTGCACGAAGAAGGGGATCATAAAAAAGACTACGCTGGAGGGCTTCAGCCGCCCCCGCGCCTCCGGCATCAATGCAATAAATGTTAAAGATGGAGATTGCCTGCTTGAGGTGAGGATGACCAATGGGAAAAATGAGGTGCTGATGGCCGTGAAATCCGGCTATGCAATAAGGTTTAATGAGGCCAAGGTGCGGCCTATGGGCCGAGGCGCCAGCGGGGTGATAGGAATTAAGTTTAAAAAGAAAGACGATGAGGTGGTGGGTATGGTTTGTGTCGATAAGAGCGACACCACTCAATCTATACTTGTTGTCTCTGAAAAGGGCTACGGCAAGCGGTCGGATATTGATGAGTATAGAATTACCGGACGGGGTGCAAAAGGGGTGAAAACACTTAACCTGACAACCAAAACTGGCTCACTGGTTGCTATGAAAAATGTCACCAACAATGATGATCTGATGATCATCAATAAATCAGGCGTCGCCATCAGAATGTCTGTTGCAGATATAAAAGTTATCGGAAGAGCAACACAGGGTGTAAGATTGATCAAGCTCAACAGTGATGATAGCATAGCAGGAGTAGCTAAGATTGAATTGGATGAGGTTAAATTAACCGATGAGGATCCTGATGGAAAAGATTCTGATAAACAGGGAGATATATTCAGTAGTAATTAGTTAAAGTTCAAGCTAATAATTAAATAGCACCTATGAAAATACGATTGTTGCTGACGTTTGCCATGCTAACCATTCTCACATATGCGGGATTCTGCCAGTCCGCTCAGGTAGTGAGTGCGTGGAATTATGTTAAATACGGACAGTTTGAGGAGGCTAAGAATGCAATTAATCAGGCGACCCTGGATGCAAAGACGAGCACCTGGCCAAAAACATGGTACTACAGAGCGAATATTTACCTCGCTATCTATGGCGACACCACGTTCCGGAAAAACAATCCGGGTGCTTTAACTGAAGCAATTACCTCATATCAAAAGGCAATGGAGATCAATCCGAAGAATGAATTCAAAGACCAGATTCTCGCAGGACTTCAGGAGAGTGCGCTAAATTCCTTTAATGAGGGTGTGGCTCCTTACAATACCAAAAATTATGAAGTAGCCTACACTGCTTTTAGGCAGGCTGCTGATGTTTATACCTACATCAACAAAACCTTTAGCTTAGATGTGGTGGATACCACTGCAACTTTATACGCAGCAAATGCTGCTACAAAGCTTAAGAAATATGATGAAGCGAAGGCTTTGTATCAGGGGTTACTGGATAAAGGCATCTCACGCC
>JACCZV010000319.1 GCA_013695775.1 Chitinophagales bacterium
ATTAAAAACCGAACACCCGCAAAGAGAAAAGGCGGCATGCTTTCTATGCCTACTCTGATAGCCAGATAAGTAGTTCCCCAGAATAAGCAGACGGCAGCTAACGCCACGTAGGCTTTTATTGATTGTGGCGTTTGCATGTTATCTGATTAATTTAAGAAATACTACTATCTATTGATTAACTTAACAGAGTGCTGGGGCATATCAAAATGCTTTTGCATTGAAGCCTTGAATGAAGGTGATGACAGCATTTCAAAACCCTCTGTTTCCAATTGAATATGGTTAAGCAAAGAGTGAATACCTGAAAGCTTTGAATTTACCAGGGTCTGAAGCGATGGAACTACAATCTCTATCGCATCTGACTCACTCTTTAGCATCTCAATTTCCGCCTGCATCATTGAAGTAGTCAATTCCCGGTTTGATGTGTCAGGGCAACCGTTATTATTTACTGTTCCCAAACTTATCTGCCCTGCAAACATTATTATTACAAGAATAAGAGTTATTGCTTTCATAGTAAATGATTTAAATTATGGCACAAAGCTATATCTTTGTTGGACTACCAGAGTATACCAGTTATAATAATCTTAATAGTCCAGTTATGTTTTCATTAAAGGCTGTAATAGAGATTGATAAGGAAAGCAAGACTCCCGTTTATCTTCAAATAGCAAATAAGATAATCTTACAAATTAAAAAGGGAATATTAAAGCCAGGCAGCAAATTACCGGGTACACGTGAACTTTCAAAAACACTGCTGGTACACCGTAAAACTATTGTTGCTGCACTTGATGAATTGGATGCCCAGGGATGGATTGAGATCGTCCCGTACAGTGGTACTTATATAAAAGAATCTATGCCAGAGGTAAGAGGAAAAAAATTAGTGAGCAGCAATGGCCAACCAATTCAGTTTGCAAAACAGACTGGATTTCCATTGATCAAAAACAAATTTCTTCCTCAACCACACCGTGTAATACCATATTATCTTGAAATTAATGAGGGTTATCCTGATGTTCGAATTGCGCCTGTGGAAGCTCTATCGCGAGCCTATCGTGATTTATTAAAGAAGGAATATTATAAGAAACATCTAAGCTATGCTGGCACACATGGAAACATTGACTTACGAAAAGCATTATGCGAGCATCTTCGCGAAACCCGTGGTATACAGGCAACTGAAGAAAACATTTTAGTTACACGTGGCAGCATGATGGCTCTGTATCTGGCTATTCATACCATTATAAAACCATACGACGCAGTGGTTGTAGGAGAAACAAATTATTATTCCGCTACCGCGATGTTTAAGAATATCGGAGCCAAGGTAATTAGGGTTCCAGTTGATGAAAATGGTATGGTAACCGTTGATGTAGAAAAAATCTGTAAGCGTCAGAAGATTCGTGCTGTTTATTTAACGCCGCATCACCACAATCCAACAACGGTAACACTGAAGGCCGAGCGAAGAATGCATCTTTTATCGCTCGCTGAAGAGCACAAGTTTGCTGTATTGGAGGATGATTACGATTTTGATTATCACTATGATAGCAATCCCGTCCTTCCTCTGGCAAGTGCAGATACTCATGGGATGGTTATTTACATGGGTTCATTGAGTAAAAGCCTTGCACCTGCTTTCCGGGTAGGCTTCGCGGTAGCTCCGGAAAACCTGATTGAAGAAATGGCAAGGCTTCGAAGGGTGATTGATCTGCAGGGTGACACTGTGCTTGAAAAAGCAATTGCCGAATTATTTACCACCGGTGAGATTCAACGACATCAGAAAAAGGCGACTAAAATCTATCATGCAAGAAGGGATTATTTCTGCGCACTTCTTAAACATCGTCTCGAAGACGTCATCAGCTTCCAGGTTCCTTCGGGTGGCATGGCTATTTGGTCGCGATTTGATATGAGATATAATCTCCCGGAGATCGCAAAAAAAACGAGAGAGAAAGAGCTGTTTCTATCAAGTGGCCGCTTCTTCAATCCTGAAGGGCAGAATCTTAATGCCACGCGCATGGGCTTTGCTTCCCTCTCTTTTGATGAGATGGAAGAAGCGGTAGATATTCTGGAGAAGGTAGTAAGGAATTAACTTCGAACTAATTTAGCACACCCCGGAATATCCGTGACAATATCCCATTGATAAACTGAAAAGAATTATTGATTTCATATAATTATATTTGTATACGTTTAATTTCTTTACTAAAGGCGCAGATAGTATAAAATTATGAAATTCTAATCCCAGGCAACGAACGCCACCTTAGTCCACCCGTCAGGATATTACCAGATGGATTGATCAGCCGTGAGCTTCAAATAATTAATGAACTCGATTATTTAATAATGACAAGCACCTTAGCAACGATGCCCTCTCCTGTAACTGAGATTGGATAACGGCCAGGTCCATAGCCCGATAGATTAAGGGAGATATGATTGGTTCCCTCACTTGCAATACCATCAATAGACAGCAAGCCATTGCCCGCATCATCAAAAATCGTAATCCCATACTTTCCACTCACTTTCGAATGAAAGGTAAGCTCAATAGGGCCATTAGAAGGATTAGGGTAAACCCTTACACTGCCATGCGACAAATCAAGTTTCAGCTGGTCAGAAGCTTCATTTAATTTATCAGCTTTTTGAGCTGATGCATCAATGTTTGAAAAGCTCAAAGTGAATACACTTAGGAAGAAAAGGAGATTTGATTTCATAGATTTTTACATAAACTCTTTCAATTTTTAAACCAAAAACCAAAATTATTATATGAGTGAATGAAGATGAATTAAATTGCCCTTGATTTTTGAAATGCAGCTTCCCATGGGTTTTCTGATAATTACCTATCTTTCGCATTGTAAAATTTCATCGAGATTTAAGAGTGTCATCACCTTGATTATTGTTCCTAATGCTGTAAAAAGTCATAACAATTTTTCTTTCAGCATTACTTAGCAGGCACGCCATTATTAACTCAAAGATTTATATGGATTTAAAAGAAATACAGGAGCTGATTAAGCTGCTGAACAAATCAAACATATCTGAGATTCGCATTGAGCGAGATAACTTCAAAATTATGTTGCGTACTCATGATGCCAATGGGCCTATACAGTTTAGCCGTCAAGACTCTGCTCAACCGATGTCCACTAATGCAATGCCACAGGCGCAACAACCCGAGGTGCCTTCAGTTTCGAAAGCAGTTGATTCGAATGCAATCCCCCCATCTGATAATGATAAATATCTTACTATCAAATCCCCGATGATCGGAACATTCTACCGTTCCTCTTCTCCCGACAAACCCTCATTTGTAAACGTGGGTGATGAAATTCAGCCGGGTTCCATTCTTTGCATCATAGAAGCCATGAAGTTATTTAACGAAATAGAATCTGAACAGGCTGGTCGCATCGTAAAAATACTGATAGAGAATGCGAAACCTGTAGAGTATGATCAACCATTGTTTTTAATTGAGCCGTTGTAATTCCTGCTTTCCTACCCTTCATTCCTTTTCATACGATGTTTGTGAGGCATATTCATTTCATAAAACAAAATTGATTTAGTGGCGAAGAAAATTGTATTAAAAAAAATTTTAATTGCCAACCGGGGTGAGATTGCATTGCGTGTGATACGCACCTGCCGTGAGATGGGGATAAAAACTGTAAGTGTCTATTCCACTGCCGACCGGGAATCTTTGCATGTGAAATTTGCTGACGAAGCTGTTTGTATTGGCCCGCCACCAAGTAAAGAATCTTACCTGAACATGGCAAAAATTATGGCAGCAGCTGAAATCACAGGGGCAGATGCCATTCACCCGGGATATGGATTCCTATCTGAAAATGAAAAATTTGCTGAGATCTGCGGTGACTACGGCATCAAGTTTATTGGACCTACGGCGCAGCAGATAGCAAAGATGGGAGATAAGATTTCTGCTAAGGATACTATGAAAAAAGCTGGCGTTCCGGTGGTTCCTGGTTCCGATGGATTGATTGCAGATGTGAAAGAAGGAAAAAAAACTGCTAAAAAGATTGGATACCCTGTGATATTAAAGGCAACGGCAGGGGGTGGGGGGAAAGGGATGCGGATTATATGGAATGATGAAGAATTTGAAAACGCCTTTAGCACGGCACGCATCGAAGCAGCCGCATCTTTTACCAATGACGGTGTTTACCTCGAAAAATATGTGGAAGAACCGCGGCATATAGAGATTCAAGTGGCAGGCGATCAATATGGCAAAGCATGTCACTTATCAGAGCGGGACTGTTCTATTCAGCGCCGCCACCAAAAGCTTACAGAAGAAAGTCCTTCTCCTTTTGTAGATCAGCAGCTCCGGGAAAAAATGGGTTTGGCCGCCATAAAAGCATGTAAGGCCATCCGATATGAAGGGGTGGGCACAGTAGAGTTCCTCGTAGATAAATACCGGAATTTTTATTTTATGGAGATGAATACCCGGATCCAGGTGGAGCATCCTGTCACCGAAGAGGTTATCAACTATGATCTGATCAAGGAACAGATCAAAATAGCGGCGGGAGAATCGATATCAGGAAAAAATTATTTTCCTGCCATGCACGCGATAGAATGCAGGATAAATGCCGAAGATCCATACAAAGATTTCAGGCCAAGCCCAGGCAAAATAACTACCCTTCATACTCCGGGTGGACACGGAGTTCGTATCGATTCACACATCTATGATGGTTACACCATCACTCCTTATTACGATTCACTGATAGCGAAAATCATTACTACAGCACAGACGCGAATTGAAGCGATTGCAACAATGGAACGCGCATTAAGCGAATATGTGATTGAAGGGGTGAAGACAACCATACCCTTTCACCTTGCATTGATGAAAGACAAGAATTACAAGGAAGGGAACTTTAATACCTCCTTTCTTGATCAC
>JACCZV010000327.1 GCA_013695775.1 Chitinophagales bacterium
ATAATAGGGTGGGGGTGGAGTAGTGGCGATTGGGTTATTAGGTTCACTGACCTTTAAAAGTAATTTGCTCATTAATACAGTCGTTTAATACATCAAAATGTATAGCTGTGAAGCAAATGGAATACAAAGCAGGAGGCTCTGAAAAAAGATTAATAATTCCCAATTCAGCTACTCTACGTGAAATGAAACAGAAGCATTTTTTTTGACCCGCCTGTCAGCGCCGCATTTTAAATCCTAAAGGTCAAGTTTAATTTATCAGGAGCTTCCTGTTGACAGAATAGGATTTAGTTTTAACCTCTACTATATAAAGGCCATTAAGCCAATCAGCCACATCTACCTCCATAGTCCCATTTTCTTTGCTGCAATTGGCCTGATACATCATCTTCCCAAGAACATCTCTAATGATTACCGATGCGTTGGCAGCATTTTGTAATGTCAAAGTGATATAGTCGCTGGCAGGCACGGGATAAATAACAACGCCTGGCATGGCAAGGTTTTCAGACATGTCCACCTTGAATGGGTCTGTTGTAAACTGATCAACCACAGAATATGCAGAGGTAATGATCGGGTTTTCTGAGCAGAGGGATTTCACCCTCCATTCATAAGTTGTATTAGGTGTAAGACTTGTAAGAGTTACGTTAACCTTATTAGTATTTATTTTTATCCAGTTGGTATTCCCTAATTTCCTGTAGTTTACCTCATAAGCTTTTGCCCCTGTAGCCTGCTTCCAGCTAAGGGTTACCTGCAATGGCTTCACAGTTGATTTCATAGTATAGCCGGTAATTCTGCTGCAAGGTTTCCATATGTACCTGTGTGAGCGATAACTCTTCTGGCCTTCCTCATTAAACATCATCTCCCACACAATCTGCTTTTCACTATTCACCTCGGTTATGTTTGGTATGCCCTGGTTCCAAAAAATGGTACCCCAGCAGATCATCGTGTTTCCATTGGATAAACGTTGAGCGCTGCCAGATGCCCGACCAAAGACAATATTTCCATTGATATCGGGATGTTCATAATACCATACAAGGGTAGCGATCTTATTCACCTCATCCAGCGCATATTCTTTTGCACTTGATCTTTCAACGGGTAAGAAATTCCCATTATTGAAAATAAGAATGTGTCCGTTTGGCAACCGGCGTAAATCATGCTGCTCGCTGAAATGTTCAGGAATGTTATCATTAATAAAAGTAAACTGATTGTTTTCACCTCCCATCCTCCATATGATATTACCTGTTTCAGAATTTATCTTAGTCAACTCACTCATATTTCTATTTGAGATCAGAATGTTTCCATCAAAATCCCTCTCAATAGAATTGGTATGACAATAGTCCACAGCTGCGTTGGTAAGCGGAACCTGGGTAATGGCGTCAGTAAATTCAAAATGATCGAAGCTTCTCCATTCAAATATTACATCATGGTTTGCATCCAGCTCTTGAAGAACTGTCTGGTTTACAATAGCATTAGCAACTCCGCCATAAGCCGTCATATCCACGGTTTGCGCATTATATGCGAAAAGATATATGTGACCATTGGGGTACATTACCATATCATGGCCGTTCGTTTCATCAGCATACCCGTTTCCGCATTGTATTGAATCTATCAGATTATAATTGGAATCCATTACAATCCAGGTTGATGTTGTGTTTTTAAAATAAGTGAGGTATCCATTATAGTTTAACTTGAAGTCGTGGCCATCCAATCCAAGATCACGTGCCCAAATGATGGTGCCATCGTTTTCTATTATGGTTGGAAAAGAATTAGTATCATCCTTATCTAACTCCTGCTGATTATCATAGAAGACACGCCCAGGTGGGTTTTCATTGTGAGTTATTTGAAAGGTAGGCATCGAATCTAAGGGGTACTTTATTTTCTGTACATTTTTGTCAGTGCTCCTATAACCAGATAATTCCTGTTCCTCATGCAGCCTGCTTTGCCTGTAACGTTCCATTTCTTCTGCTGAAATCTCATTCCTGGTGTTGAAGGTGAAGGCGAGGCCATCTATCGTTTTGCCCTCGTGTGTCTTCAGGGTGGAATGCACCTTTACTGTTATCGTTTCTCCATAATCAAACATCGTTTTTGGCTTTATGACAACAGTTTTATTATCATCAGATAACCTTATGGAGTAATCATGATTACCGCTGGCAGAACCTACTATCTCCACCATGTTATCAGAAACCGAGGCAGGGTCTATAGATGCTCCATTTTTAAGAATAATATTCGCTTGTGGATTATGAAAAGCAGATCCGGGCACAGGGTTTACGTAATTGTACTGGGCATGCAGGGACAGAATGGCAGCGTAAACAAATAAAAGGGTCAATTTAACTTTCATAACACTAAAAATTTTTATGGTTCATTGTCAGATTAAAAGTAGGTATAATAATATAAATAAAAAAGAGATTAGCAAGGGGCAGCGGCAGAGGAATATTTTCCGATTGAAAGAAAATACAAACGTTAATTTATGGTTTTTGAATTTCCAGAAGCTGGTAGCTTAGCCACTTGTTACATTTCAACCGACAAACATAGATGCCTGGAGGGATTGATGCTAATGAAAATATTTGTTGATTTCTCCCCGTTGACGCTTTCCACTGCGCTTCAGCAATCACTTCGCCCAACTCATTCACAAGAGTAGCTGTTACCAAATCATTTTGACTTATATCAAAAGAAAAAACAACATATTCAGAGGCTGGGTTGGGATACAATTTAAAAGAAGCTGAATTAGAAGAGACTGCATTTAATTCTGTGCTGAGGGTAGTGAATTCTTGAATATCGGAATATTCAGAGGAATCATTAAAAATAGTGCAGATGGTTTGAATCCTCCATTGATAAATTGTTTCGGGTAGCAGATCTCCCAGCGATATTAAGTTTTCACTTACAGCAATGGAAATCCAATCGGTGGCGGTGTTTATCTTATATTGAAAAATATAGGATGATGCATAATTCGGAAGTCCCCAGCTAAAATCTGCTGTGTCTGTTCCGATATTGGTAGTGATGAAGCCACTATCAATCGGGGATGCACATCTCTCCCAAATGAACTTATAAGCTCTGTATGAATAATAATTAGCACTGTCTTCAATGTAATTAACCTCCCAAACTATGTTTCCTGCTGAATCCACTTCTGTAAACCTTGGAAAAGGTTGCGCCACGTCGAGCACTAAACCGTAATTGATGAAGGTGTTTCCATTTGGAAGACGCTGTGCAGAACCCATGGCATCGCTGAATACATTATGCCCATTTACCTGAGGGTGCTTATAAGACCATACCAGCGTAGCAGTTTTAGCGTCTTGATCTAGAACATATTCTTTTACAGTGGATGCCTCCTCCTGCATCTTGTTTGCATTATTGAACATTGTATAATTGCCATTGTCTAACCTTCTGAAATCATGCTGGCCGCTGAAATAAACAGATGTATCCGGGTCATTAATAAAGGTAAATTGATTGTTTTCTCCTCCCATCCTCCAGATAATGTCGCCTGTAGATAAATCTATCTTTGTGATTTCACTCAAATGACGCGAGGAGAGCAGAAGATTTCCATCAAAATCTAATTCCATAGAATTCCCATGGACATAATCTACCTGGTCGCCCGTAATAGGCTGCCAGTAAACCATATCATCTATTTCGAAATGGTCCCAACTGCTCCATTCAAAAATCACGTTGTTGCTTGCATCAAGTTCCTGGATTACCAGACCCGTTACATCGGCCGAATCACTTCCGCCATATTGACTTAAGTCTATGTTTGGATGCACGTCATAACAAAACATGAAGCTATGACCATTGGGAAAAACTAAGAACTCATGACTATCAGGAAAATATCCATTGCCCATGAAAAATTCCTTCACCACCGTATATGTTGAGTCTGCCATCAAGAAGCTGCTGTCAAGTTCATTGTAATAGGTTAAGTAACCATTGTAGTTGATTTTAAAATCTAACCCCTGCTTATTGCTGAACCCTCCATAAATAGAATCGCCCTGATTGTTCATGATGGTTCTTGCATAACAAATTGGATTGTTTAGTCTAAAGTTGTAAAAAAAGATGTCTCCCTCCCATTCAGCGCCGGAAGAATAAATGTTGTATTCGGGCAGGTAACATTGTTCTCGGATTCCGCTTTCTTGTGATTCTGAAGAAAGAGATGTAACAAATTCAGAACATGCAGTCAAGGCATCTTTTATAGATTGAAGATCGGATGGGCTGTAATGTGGATGGGTTTGAAAGGAGAAGGAAACACCATGAATGATTTCACCGCTTTGTTTTCTGAAACCATCCGACACAAATATGTCTACTTTCTCGCCTTCAGCAAATGATGTAGTAGGATAAATTAGAATTGTTTTATTGTCGTCAGATAAGATTACACTGGAGGCATGCGAACCGCTGACTGTGCCTTGAATAGATATATAATTGGGATCAAGTGAGTTTTTATCAATAAAGCTTCCATTCCGTAATATAATGCTTGTAGTAGTATTACGATAAGTGCTGTTAGGCTTTGGATTGATATACTGAAATTGAGCGTATGCTGCAGGCAGGCCAAAGAATGCTGCCAGGTATAGTACTGCAGTAATAATGCGCATTAGAGTAAGGTTTTGTATTAAATTCTGGCGCAAATTAGCTGATTTCAGTCAATTGATTATTCGGTTTTTAATTACTTGTTCGATTGGTATTATTTGATAAAAAAAACTCGCATAAAAATATCTTTATTATATGTTCTCATCATAGTTGGCAGGGAAGCTTAGTGCCCGTTTTTAAAGACATTAATGCTGGTTTTCTTTATAATTTTACCATCACTTTCTAACTTAAAAACTTTCAGATGAAAAAACTTATTCTCTCATTAATAACAATTGCATTATGCTTTTCTTCATGGGCCCTCACTATTAATACCACAAATGTTTCAGGCACTACATTTTGCGGAGGTAACCAGATTAATGTATCCTATACCGTTAATACTCCGGCAAATCCCGGTAATGTATTTACCGTGCAGCTTTCGGACAAAAATGGAAGCTTCGCATCACCCGTAAATATCGGAACGTTAGCCGCAACGGGTTCGGGTACTATTACATGCACAATACCTTTTTCTACACCCACCGGAACGAAATACCAGGTGCGTGTGATTTCAAGCAAGCCTCCCGCAATTGGCACCCCTTCAACCAAAAATTTGAAGATTAATCCAAAACCTACAGGTCTGAATCTCGTAGGTGTTACAGCTTGTTCGGCAACGTTAACCTGGAATTCTGTCCCTACAGCAACCTCTTATATAGTACAGTTTAAACCTTCAGGGAGTAGTAGCTGGTCACCATCCATTAATGTTGGCCTGGCTACAAGCTACACCTTCAATGGCTTAATGCCTTCCAGCAGCTATGATTTCCGTGTACGCACTGAGTGCGGCAGTGGTGCAAAAAGTGACTGGGCACTAAAATCTGCCTCCACAACAGTCTGTCCTGTACCCACAGGAGTCATTATTACTGATATTACCTCCAGCACTACAACACTCAATTGGGCAGATGCACCTTGTACATCCGGCTATTTAATTCAATACCGACCCACCAGTAGTACCAATTGGGTTACGGTCACCAGCAATCCGAGCATGGTGACGCTTACCGGGTTGTTTGCAGGAACATTTTATGAAGCTCAGGTCTCCAATGACTGTGGCGCAAACAATTCTGCATGGTCATCCTCGGTAATATGGGAAACAAAGTATTTCCGTGAAGCCAGAGACAAGGATATGCTATCACTTTTCAATATCTTTCCGAATCCTTCAAATGGCGATTTTACCCTAACGTATAACAATGCAAATGGGCCAATTGACGTTGAAGTCAATATTCAAAATGTTTTCGGGCAGTCGATGTATCAGAATATGATAGAAGCGAATGAGGGATTGAATGAAGAAAGAATCTTTTTGAATAGAGCTACTCCAGGACTATATTATGTCACAATTAAAGCTGACGATAAAACAGTTAAATCTTCTATGATGATTGAATAATAATTTAGTGCTTTTATAAAATAAGATAGTCCCGCCATTGCGGGACTATCTTATTTTATTGGAACGTAATCGGTGATGTATTTAAAGCTATTTAGAATTTATAATTTAGTTCTAAACTTAAAAACTTAATTGAGCTAGACTGATATCCTGTAAACCCTTTTTTTGAACGTATGTAGCCATAATCATTATAGTTACGGTACGCCGGCCCAATAAATTGAGTTATTTCAGAATTCAAAAACCATTTGTCGTTTATTGAATAATATATACCCATTGCAGATCTAACCCCATAAGTATAATCAATCCTTTTTTCTGGTAGTGTATTGCTCCATGAACGCTGAAATCCTATTAATGGGCCTGCATGAAAACTAAATGAATTAGATATTCTAAAATAAAAATCCAGAGTGGCGTGAAGAACTACCCCCCGATCAGGGAAATAATCAGTACCTGATAGAAAATTCCAATTATTATTAGCCTCAATACCAATTGAGGACTTCTCACAAATCCTGGTATTAAAAACTACTGTAAGATTTTTTTAAAGGGTGTCGTGGAGATACTCTTTGGAAGAAATGTAACACCAATACCTATAGAGCTTTTATTTTTATATAAATCTTGCGTGTAACTTTTTTTAAAAGTTAAAAATAAGGTTAGAAGCATGAAGTATTTAATTATATGTAACATTTATTTTTGTATTATTAATCTGCTTTAGCAGGTCAATTGAATACAAGCTCAGTTGCTCCACTTTTTCTATCAATAGTCTGTTCATTTCCCCCAAATCTATGCCTTCATTCGAGATAAATACTTGATTATATTGGCCAAATTATAATTTAAAATCATAATCATTAATATTTCTTGATAAAGAAATTTATATGAATAAATATCTATAAAATGGGGGAGCTTTATATTCCGCGGAATAAACAATCCAAATTATTTTCCCCTAAAGCCGGAAGAACAATTACCTGAGGTCTACAACTTCAACTCCAGGATACTTCTTTTCATCAAAAGAAAAAAACTTGTCGCCTATATCGGGGTCAGGAATAAGCTTTTTAATTTCATAAGTATAGCGGTTGCCATTTTTATCAAATACCACCGCACTTTGAACAGCCTTCCCTTTCTTGTCTACCGCCAGACGAACTTTGAAATAAGGCTTCGATTTATCATTCGGAGTAAGGTCAATGAATTGAATCACCTTGCCCGCAACGGTTTTCTCTTCCGCGAAAGCATAAAGAAAATTTTTCTCATAAAGGGTAAATATCTGCGAAGGGGAAATTGTATTATCGTCAGATTCGTAGGAATTTATCTGAACTTCATTCGCATCTCTTAGATAAGTCCAAACGGTATTGTTATCAGATATGATCTCCTGGTTGTTAATTTGCAATTTGTACTTATTCCCTTTTATAAATAGGGTGCCTGTTTGCTGATCTTTTGAATTGTTTTGACCACTTTCCACAAGCAGTATAAAATCTGCCTGCACTGATTTGTAGCTCTTGTATTTTTCACTAACGCCCTTTAAAATTTGTTGCGCTTTAACGTCCGATTTCTGCGCCATGGTTATGGGAGAAACTAAAATACAACAAAACAACAGTTGAAAAAACTTTTTCATATAAGTCTTATTGGGGCAAGCAATATCTGATTGCTTATGAGCTCTTCTAAGTGATGGAGGAATTAGAGAATTCGCTCTTTTCCCGCAGGGAAGTCAAAAAGTGTTCCAACTCCAGTTGATCCTTTACCAATACGTCGCGGGCTTTGCTGCCCTGATTAGGACCTACTATACCTGCTGATTCTAATTGATCCATAAGACGGCCGGCCCTGTTATAACCCAGTTTCAAGCGACGCTGTAATAGAGAAGTTGATCCTTGTTGATATTGAACAATTGTAGCAGCAGCCTCTTCAAATAATTCATCTCTCTCATTAGGATTTAAATATTCACCTGCTTCAGCATCGTCCTCTTTAACTTCCGGGAGCAGGTGCGCCTCAGGATATCCTTTCTGACTGCTGATGAAGTCACAGACCTTATCTACTTCGGGGGTATCAACAAATCCGCATTGTAAACGCATTGTCTCGCCTCCAATGGAAAGCAGCATGTCGCCACGGCCAATGAGCTGGTCGGCACCACCCTGATCAAGGATGGTACGTGAATCTACCTTAGAGGTAACTTTGAAAGCAATCCGGGCGGGAAAGTTGGCTTTGATTGTACCTGTTATAATATTTACAGAGGGTCTTTGGGTAGCAATAATCAGATGTATTCCGATGGCCCGCGCCAGTTGTGCGAGCCGTGCAATGGGCGTTTCAATTTCTTTGCCTGCTGTCATTATCAGGTCGGCAAACTCATCAATCATCAACACGATATAGGGAAGAAAACGATGTCCGTTTGTAGGGTTAAGCCGACGGTGCAGAAATTTCTCATTGTATTCTTTAATGTTTCGGCACTGCGCATTTTTTAGCAGGTCGTAACGCTGATCCATCTCCACGCAAAGGGCTTTCAGCGTATGCACTACTTTCTTTGTATCAACAATAATAGGCTCCTCTTCTCCGGGTAATTTAGCAAGAAAATGTTTTTCAATAGTTGAATAAAGAGACAGCTCTACCTTCTTTGGATCAATAAGAACAAACTTGATCTGCGACGGATGTTTCTTATATAGCAAGGAAACTAAAATAGAATTTACACCAACAGATTTTCCCTGACCTGTAGCTCCGGCCATCAGCAGGTGTGGCATCTTTGCGAGATCGGCAATAAAAATTTCGTTCGATATGGTTTTGCCAAGTGCTATCGGAAGGTCCATCGCTGCATTTTGAAACTTCTCAGAAGCAATGAGAGATCGGATGGCTACAGTTTCTTTGTGCATATTGGGCACTTCAATTCCAATGGTTCCCTTTCCGGGAATAGGCGCTATTATTCTTATTCCAAGAGCGGAAAGTGATAGCGCGATGTCGTCCTCTAAATTTTTAATTTTCGAAATGCGGATTCCGGGTGCCGGAACAATTTCATAAAGTGTTACTGTGGGGCCAACTGTAGCCTTGATGCTTTGAATCTCGATGCCATAGTTCTGAAGCGTTTTAACGATCTGATCTTTGTTTCGCATCAACTCATCTGAATCTATCCGGATCTTTTCTGAACCATAATTCTCAAGCAGGTCGAGTGTAGGAT
>JACCZV010000339.1 GCA_013695775.1 Chitinophagales bacterium
TTAATTTCACTTTCCCCTCGTCACCAAAGCTTAAATCTTTAGATCCATCTTCAAGAAAACGATGAACAAAAGCTTTAGACATAGAAATACCGGCGATCAAAATGCGATTGGTACTATCTACAGCTAATGCAGATGTATAAAAATTTTGAGATAAGTTGGTCTTCTCGATTCCATTGCCGTTCTCCCCAAACGAAGTGTCAGGTGTTCCATCTGCGAAATAGCGTATGAGGTTATTTTGTTCATCTACGAAAAGCAATTTACCATCAGGTGTTAATGTAAACGCGTCGGGGCGTTCGTTCCAAAGGGTGGTATTAAACTTAAAAATGCCACTATCCGCAAACGACGGATCAAGCGATCCGGATTGTGCTACAGCAATAGAGTTAAAGAAGAGAAAAATGATAAGGGATGAAAAAGTGAAGATGAGTTTCATAGAATATATTATCCATTGTTTCAGTAAGAAGTAGCTTACTTTATTAGAAGTAATTTATTATAAGATAATAAGATAGTAAAAATATTAAAAACCACACACAACAACTACAGTAATTATAGATTTGTTTGAATTGATCAACCACTATTAAATAAATTTCCTTAGTATTCATAACTCAGACTGCATTGCAATTTACAGCTAATATTAGAATACGTTAGGCGATTTACTGTTCAGATGATTTGTAGATTGTTTGAATTTTCCACCTATAATTTGTTGCATATTGGATGTCACAATCGAAAGGGAATATTAATTACCAGGGAAAGCAATAAAATTTAAGACTTTGCCTTAAACAGAAAAGCCCTCAATTTGAGGGCTTTTCAGGTAAAAATTTTAAGGGGGTTATGCCAAACGAACGTTTACTGCATTTAAGCCTTTTTTACCTTGTGTTACTTCAAACACCACTTCATCTCCTTCGCGAATGTCCTGAGCCAATCCGGTAACGTGGACGAAAATGTCTTGTCCGGTAGCACTGTCATTGATAAATCCAAAACCTTTCGTGGTGTTGAAGAATTTTACTTTTCCTTTTTTCATTGTGTAATTAAAATTTTAAGATTAGAGCGTCAAAGATACAATATTTTTCTATCAAAGAAATTTTTTAATGCATCTATCATAAGACCGGGTAATAAGGTAAGAAACGTGAAGAATTAGAGATCTTAGGATGACTTTGTATTTACTGTAAAATCACTAAAAAAGAAGCGCGGTGCTGATCTTCGTTAAAGCACGGTATTTTTTGCAACTTTTAATTTCTTCGGATAATCGGTATTGTAATTCAGCCCCCTGCTTTCATGACGCACTAAGGAAGATCGGATAATAAGATAGCCAACATTAATGAGGTTTCTTAGTTCGCAAAGTTCAGGCGACACGACGGTGCGCTGATAGAGTTCCTCTGTTTCACGGTAGATCAACTCGAGTCTTTCAAAAGCACGGTTCAACCGAAGATTAGAGCGAACTATGCCGACATAATTGCTCATGATATCTTGCACCTCCTGGCGGGTAAAGGTGATCAGCACCATCTCTTCGGGATTAAAAGTTCCCTCAGCATTCCACTTAGGTATTCCATGTTTGTAAGTAAGCGTTCGTAATTTTTTAATGACATCGAGATAGGCACGATGAGAAAAAACCATCGCCTCAAGCAACGAATTTGAGGCAAGGCGGTTTGCACCATGCAAGCCGGTAGAGGCACATTCGCCACAGGCATAAAGATATTTTATAGATGTTCTGCCGCGATCATCCGTTCTAATCCCGCCGCATAAATAATGTGCCGCCGGCACTACAGGAATCATGTCTTTCATAATATCGATTCCTATAGAATGACATTTCTCATATATGTTGGGAAAGTGCTCAATGAATTTTTTCTTATCGAGGTGGCGGCAGTCGAGCAGCACATAATCCTCTCCGCGCTTCTTCATCTCATTGTCAATGGCACGAGCTACAATATCGCGGGGTGCAAGTGATTTGCGCTTGTCGTAGAGGTGCATGAACTCTTTGCCGTCCTTCGTCCTCAATATCGCACCAAAGCCACGGATAGCCTCAGTGATCAGGTAAGAGGGATACTCGCCCGGATGATATAATGCAGTGGGATGAAACTGGTAGAATTCCATGTTTTCCACCTTCCCCTTGGCACGATAAACCATAGCCACTCCATCTCCGGTAGCAATTATAGGGTTGGTTGTATTCCTGTAGACATGACCTGCTCCACCTGTAGCAATAAGCGTAATAAGTGAAAGAAGCGTTTCAATTTCTCCTGTTTCCACATTCAGCGCATAGACGCCATAGCATTCTGTATTTTTTGTGCGGCGGGTAACTTCAACACCGAGGTGATGCTGTGTGATGATGTCAATGGCGAAATAATGTGAGAACATATCTATGTTCGGATGCTTCACGATCTGCTTCAGCAAGGTTCGTTCTATCTCAAGGCCGGTGTTGTCTTTATGATGCAGTACGCGATGCTCAGAGTGTCCGCCTTCACGCCCTAAATCATAAGAACCGGTTTTTGTCTTATCGAATTTCGCTCCCCATTCGATCACCTCCTGAACTCGCTGCGGCCCTTCTCTTACTACGATTTCTACAATCTTTTCATCACATAATCCGGCGCCTGCATCAAGGGTATCAGCAATATGTTTTTTATAGGAATCCTCCTCAAAATCCCAGACTGCAGCCACTCCTCCCTGCGCGTATTTGGTATTCGATTCATCCTCTGAAGCTTTGGTAATGATGCACACGGTTCCATATTCAGCAACTTTCAGGGCATAGGTAAGCCCGGCAATGCCGGAACCGATGATCAGGAAATCGTATTTTTTCATGAGCCCAAAGTAAGAGAAGGTAACGGATTGGAGTAATTGTATCATTTCTATGCAGAACATGATACGTCCCTATTTGCACATAATTCGAAGACAGAGGGAAAGGATATTTCCTGTTTTCACAATCATTCAAACCGCCATTTTTAAATGAATTTTTGTTAGCTATATTCCGTCTTAAACTTCTCTAAACTTTATATGAGATTTCTTCCTGCGGCTTTTTTTGCATTTACTCTCATACTCGGGATTTTTTTATTTGATGATTACGGCATCTCATGGGATGAACCTATTCAGCGTGACCTTGGCAACGCCAACTGGAACTTTATTCTGCACGGTGATGATTCCTTGTTTCGCCTCATAAATAAATATCATGGGCCTTTTGCAGAGATCATTGAAGTGGCGCCTGAAAAAATCCTGCAACTTCACGACGAGAGAATAATTTTTCTCTCGAGGCATCTCCTCAATTATTTAATCTTCTGGATTGGCAGTGTTTTTCTGTTCCTATTGGGAAAAGAGGTTTTGCAGGAGAGATGGCTGGCACTGCTCGCTGTGGCGATGCTCTATCTTACCCCACGAATATTTGCACATGCCTTTTACAACTCGAAAGATATTCCGCTGCTCTCCTTCTTTATTATCAGCAACTATTTTCTCCTCAAATTTCTGAAGAAGCCATCGATTTCTCTTACGATTGTTCTTGCCCTGGTGTCAGCAATGTTATTCAACATTCGCATCCTTGGTATCATCATACCTGTGTTTGCGACATTTTTCTTCATCCTGAATCTCGTGAACAAAAATCTTCGCACATCAACGCTGAAATTTCTTTTTGCCTACCTGATTCTGTTTGTGCTGTTCGCCTTTTCGCTTTACCCGGTTACATGGCATGATCCCATTGGCAGTTTGAAAGAAGCCTTTAGAGTGATGAGTCATTATCCTTACGACGACCCACAATTTTTTCTTGGCGAACTCATCAAGCCGCAGCAGCTGCCCTGGTACTATATTCCCGTATGGATAGGAATCACTATTCCCATTGTATGGCAACTATTTTCTCTTACCGGCTTGATGTTACTGCTTATCACCATTCTTCTCAGCCTAAAAAGCATTTTTAAAAAATCATGGCCATGGCTGCTGATTGTTAGCTGGTGTATTGTGCCATGGCTTATGGTAGTGTTGATTCATTCAATAGTGTATGATGAATGGAGGCATCTCTTCTTCATCTACCCTGCGGTGCTCTTGATCGCATGCTTTGGGATTAGAAAACTTTTCGAAGCATTTCAGCATGTGAAACATACTTCTTTGAAAGCAATATTGCGTTCATCATCTATTGCTATGGTTGTTATTCAAGGTCTGGTCGTTCTTCAATTTATGATCATTAATCATCCTTTTGAAAATGTCTATTTCAACCATCTGGCAGGTAAATATCCACAGCAACGGTTTGATCTTGATTATTGGGGTTTATCTTACCGGCAAGCCTTAGAATTCTTAGCTGCAAATGCAAAAGAGAATTCAATTAAAGTATGCTGGCAGAATGCGCCCGGCAATTACAATTTAATTTGGTTAGATGGGGAGCAGCGAAGCCGCATCCGCGAAATGCCGTTCAGTTCAAGTGAATACTTTCTCACCAACTTCCGATTTAATCCTGAACAATACACTGATTCCGCATGGAATACAATACGGGTAAATGGAGTTACGATTCTTGCGATTGAAAAGCCTTATTAAAAATTTGAGTCGGCCCCTAATCTTCCGCATATGAAGATTATATCTCACAAGCAGAGTGCTCAGAGCAGCTTAAGTTTCGCCCATAGGTATCACCTATTCAGGATTTAGAGCAAAATCTACACTCGTTATCAATATATTACAATCCAGATCCTAAAAATATTTCCTTTGAAATCTTGAATCTTTCATTTATCCACATACCTTTGCCATCCCAATTTTAAAAATGCATTCTATAAATTTCAATCTGTGAATACGTTAAGCTTCCGTACCCAGCATGCGAATGATAAAACCGTGAAGCGTGAATGGCTTCTCATTGACGCCACCGCACAACCTCTTGGGCGCTTGTCGACTAAGGTGGCCTCTCTATTGATCGGAAAGCACAAGCCTTATTTCACCACTCACGTTGATTGCGGAGATCATGTGATTGTGATCAATGCGGAAAAGGTCAGGCTCACCGGCAAGAAAATGACTGACAAGGAATTGGTAACCTATACCGGCTATCCCGGAGGTAAGCGGATTGCTAACCCAAAAGAACTGCTTGTTCGCAAGCCTACCTATCTGGTTGAGGAAGCTATAAGAGGCATGTTGCCGAAAACCAAGCTCGGCCGCGCCATGTTCTCAAAGTTGCATGTTTTCGCCGGAGAAAAGCATAATCATGCCGCACAAACTCCAAGAGAATTGAAATAAAGAACTCACTCATAAAATAATTTTATAAAAGGTGGAAAAAATCAACTCCATAGGCAGAAGAAAAGAAGCATCGGCACGTGTGTTCATCATGCCCGCCACGGGGGATTCAAAGATTGTGGTGAACGGTAAGGATTACGTCAATTACTTCCCGCAAAAGATTTTTCAGCAGGTAGTGGAGCAGCCGTTTAAGATACTTAACCTCGATGGCAAGTATGATGTTATCGTGAATGTTTCGGGTGGAGGCATTAAGGGGCAGGCCGAAGCTATACGCCTCGGTATTGCCAGATCTCTGGTAAAGATCAATGCTGAATATAAAGCCACTTTGAAACCTTTAAAGTTGCTCACCCGCGATCCCCGTGCCGTAGAACGCAAAAAGCCCGGCCGTAAAAAAGCCCGCAAGCGCTTCCAGTTCAGCAAGCGTTAAAGTGGGGGCTTATTATAAAAGGTTAGATATTCAATTCAGAGAAATTCAAATATACAGGTGGAAAAAATTCAATATAAAGAGTTGCTGGAAGCAGGTGTTCATTTCGGTCACCTGAAAAAGAAGTGGAATCCCCGTATGATGCCCTACATTTTTATGGAACGCAGGGGCATTCATATCATAGACCTTAATAAGACGCTTGAGGCGCTCGAAGAGACAGGAGCAGCAATGCGGCAAATTGCACGCAGCGGCAAGAAGATTCTCTTCGTAGCAACAAAAAAACAGGCTAAAGAGATTGTAGCTGAGGCGGCACAAAGGGCGGGAATGCCATTTGTAACAGAACGATGGCTCGGCGGCATGCTCACCAATTTTTCTACCATACGCAAATCCATCAAAAAAATGCAGAGCATTGACAAGATGCTTGCAGATGGAACGCTGGAGAACATTACCAAGAAAGAACGCCTGCGCCTCATGCGCGACAAAGCAAAGCTAGAGAAAGTACTCGGTGGCATAGCAGGGCTTAACCGATTGCCTGCAGCCATATACCTTGTAGACATCATGCATGAGCACATTGCCCTGGCTGAAGCAAAGAAGCTGAATATACAGACCATAGGAATGGTGGATACTAATAGCGATCCTACACAGGTAGATTTTGCCATACCTGCCAATGACGATGCTACTAAATCCATCTCCATCATTACAAAATATATGGTGCAATCGCTGATGGAAGGTTTGGAGGAACGTCAAAAAGACAAGGAGGCACTTGAAACAGCCACTGATGAAGATGAAGCTGCTGAGATGAGAAGAGAGTTCAACATGGGTGAAGATGATGAGGATAAAGAGAAAGGGGAAAGGCGCGGACCTGGTGGACCCAAGAGGGGTGGCAGATCAGCTGGCACAGGAGGCACAAAACCAGGCGGAGGTAAGCCAGGGCCTGGTGGCGCAAAAGGCGGACCGGCAGGTGGCAATCGGAGGCGTACAGCCCGGCCTCCGCAACGGCAGCGACCCTAACACAGAATCGAGACTTTACACTGCTTCTTTACCGGAATAATAATGCCATTCATAATCATCGAATGAAGATTATTACACGAAGCCAAAAAGAAACTGTACATATTTTTAGTAGTTAAAATTATTAACAGATATGGTTGAGATAACAGCCTCAGCAGTAAACAAACTCCGCCAGCAGACTGGTGCAGGACTCATGGATTGTAAAAAAGCCCTGATAGAATCTGAGGGCGATTTCGAAAAGGCAATTGATTATCTTCGAAAGAAGGGTCAGAAAGTATCAGCACTTCGATCAGATCGGGAAGCTAAGGAGGGTGTAGTATTGGCAGTAGCCAATGATGCAATGGATGAGGGAGTGATTCTTAACCTTAGCTGCGAAACAGATTTTGTTGCAAAAAATGAGGAGTTTATCTCTGTCGCCAAAAAAGCTGCCCAGATTGCCTTAGAAAACAAAGCCGCTTCTGCTGAAGATTTGAGCAGCCTGAGCTATGATAATATCACGATAGGAGAGAAGATAACTGAGATGGTTGGCAAGATTGGTGAGAAGATTGAGATCAGAAGGTTTGAAAGGATGAAAGGAGGCTGTGTCGTTCCTTACATACATTCAAACAATAGATTAGCGGTGCTGGTAGCCTTTAACCAGTCGAAGTCGGATATACTGATAAATACCGGTAAGGATTTGGCCATGCAGGTGGCAGCCATGAATCCCATAGCCGTGGATCAAAACACGATTTCTCAAAATGTTATTGACCGCGAACTTGACATCGCTCGCGAAAAAGCGAAGGCGGAAGGAAAGCCCGAGGCCATGATAGATAAGATAGCAGCCGGCGCATTGCAAAAATATTTTAAAGAGAACACCCTGCTCAGTCAGGAGTTTGTCAAAGACAATAAGAAAACAATTGCGGATGTGCTTAAGGCAATTGACAAAGATCTGAAAGTATCAGACTTTAAGCGGGTTTCTCTTTCTATCTAAAACGAAGATATCTTCTAAGATATTTATTCCAACGGAGTGAACCAATAAGATAATTTATTCCATAAATGGTTGCCTAATATTCTTTTTTTGAATATTCTGCATTGATTTATTCCGTTATTGCATTTCGAAAGAGTAACAGCTTGACGAAGCCGAGTCTCAGATATTTTCTATGTCTTTGTGAAAATCACATATGGCTATTAGATACAAACGCATTCTTTTAAAACTTTCAGGTGAATCGCTTATGGGGACGCAGGATTTTGGCATCGATCCTGACATGTCAAACCTTTATGCACGTGAGATAAAGTCGGTAGTGGAGGCTGGAGTACAGATTTCAATAGTGATTGGGGGAGGGAATATATATAGAGGCATGGATGCAGAGGAGGCCGGCATCGAGCGAGCACAGGGTGATTATATGGGCATGCTTGCAACGGTGATGAATGGGATGGCACTGCAAAGCATCATGGAGAAATATGGCATAAGAACACGCCTGATGTCTGCAATAAAAATGGAACAAATTTGCGAACCTTATATCAGGCGTCGTGCAATCCGCCACCTCGAGAAAGGCCGTGTAGTGATTTTCGGAGCAGGAACAGGCAATCCATTTTTTACAACAGATACGGCAGCTTCTTTAAGGGCCATTGAAACCGGAGCTGAGGTTATCTTAAAAGGAACCCGCGTAGATGGCATTTACACAGCTGATCCGGAGAAGGACCCGAACGCTACAAAATTTGAAAGCCTGACCTTCGCGGAAGTTTATGAGAAAAATCTCAACGTGATGGATATGACAGCTTTCACACTCTGCAGGGAAAATGAATTGCCCATCATCGTCTTCGACATAAATAAGACGGGTAACCTGCTTCGCATTCTTGAGGGTGAAAAGATCGGCACAACAGTTTTTTAATTGTCTGTTCTCTTATGGTCTTCCGAATTTCTATACCTCTCTTTCTAATATCGGTTTTTATTTCTTCTCCTTCTTTCGCTGGTGGGCCGTGGACACCGAAAAAAAATGGCGGCTACGCACAACTTTCATTTTCTGCAATCGGCTCCAATCGTCTTTGGAACAATTTCGATGAACCATTTTCATTATATCGGAAAGTTCATGACCTCACCTTGCAAGCATTTGCCGAGTATGGCATAACAAACAATCTTACACTTTCTGGAACCCTCCCCTTTAAGTTTGTTTCTACCGGTGAAGAAACTTTTATGCTGGATACACTCCTTTCATCAGATACATTTCCCGCAGGAAACCTCAGTGGACTGAGCAATATTTCACTGGCGCTTAAATATAGATTGATTGATACAAAATGGAAGCTGGCGGTGCAGTTGAAGGCAGATACGCGTACCACGGTTACCGATCCCCGAACGGTTTTGCAAACAGGTTATGATTGCTGGAGCTACCAGCCTATGGTGCTTTTTGGGAGCAGTGCAAAGGCATTTTATTTCTTTATTTCGACAGGTTTTACCGTGCGCTCTAATAATTTCAGTGAAGCATTTAATGTATCAGCGGAAGCCGGGTACAGTTTTTTTAATAGGAAAACTCAGCTCATACTTACAGCAGATCTAAACAAGTCATTTCTTAATGATTCCACGCAGAATACCGTATACCTGAACACTGGTTTGTATGTGAACAACCAGGAATTTCTCGCCTACGGATTAAAAATAAATCAGGCTTTAGGTGAGCAGTGGATGGTTAATGTCGGGGTGTTAGGTGCCGCATTCGGAAATCTTGTAGCTTATGCTCCATCTTTTAATGCAGGCTTAGCTTATAAATGGTAAAGTGAAAATAATGCTTCGGAATACATACCCTCACCTCACTCAAGTTTGACATTATTTTGGCGTCTCAAATAGTCTCGCATTCCGCGTTATGATATTAATAAAATTCATTAATATTAGACGATAATAAAATTCAAACAAACCCATAAATTACTGCTGGAATTGATTTACCTACAGGCATCTATCTTATAACGTGAAATCATTTGCCGGAATAATTTCGGCCAAGTTTATAAGAAAATAATATTATTATCTTCTTATATCACCTCTTTGGCACAATACGCCGAAGCGACCTCAAAATAAGCATTGCTGGATTCCTCTACAAACTATTTCTTACCTTTCTTTGTTAGGCTTGCTTCTACAATACATTTCTTTAATACATTTCTATGAAGATAGGAATTGTCTGTTACCCAACATACGGCGGAAGTGGTGTTGTTGCTACAGAATTAGGAAAAGCTTTAGCCCAGAAAGGGCATAAGGTACACTTCATCTCCTATCGCGCGCCTGCACGACTGGATGGCTTTGTTGAAAATGTATATTATCATGAAGTCTCATTTGCCGATTATCCGTTGTTTGAGCGGGCTCCATATGAAACTGCACTATCAAGTAAAATTGTTGACGTAGCTAAGTTTGAACAACTTGATTTGCTTCACGTGCATTACGCCATTCCTCATGCTGCAACTGCTTACATGGCAAAGCAAATCTTAAAAACACAGGGAATTGATCTGCCCTACATCACCACCTTGCATGGAACAGACATTACACTTGTAGGAAAAGACCCAACATATGCTCCAGTAGTTACGTTTTCAATAAATCAATCTGATGGGGTAACGGCAGTCTCAGAAAATTTAAAAGAGCAGACATATCAGAATTTTAATATCTCACCCAATATTGAGGTGATTCCGAATTTTGTAGACCTGAGGCGTTTTCGAAAAGCAAAAAAAGAACATTTTAAAAAGGCAATTGCCCCTAACGGGGAAAAGATTCTAATACATACCTCAAACTTTAGAAAGGTTAAGAGGACACATGATGTTGTGCTGATCTTTCAAAAGGTGCACGAGCAGATTCCCTCTAAGCTGCTGTTGGTAGGTGATGGGCCCGAACGTCAAAATCTTGAGATACTGTCGCGTGATTTAAATATTTCCGAGGATATCCGGTTCCTTGGCAAGCAGGATCCGGTGGAAGAATTACTTGCAGTAAGCGATCTCTTTCTGATGCCGTCTGAAACAGAGAGTTTTGGGTTGGCTGCGCTGGAAGCTATGGCCTGTCAGGTGCCGGTGATTGCCTCTAACGCAGGGGGAATTCCGGAAATTATCTTACATGGTGTTACAGGTTTTATGAGCTCTGTGGGAGATGTTGACGATATGTCAAAAAATGCGATTGCAATCTTGTCGAATGAAGATTTATTGAATCGGATGAAGCATCAGGCGCTTCAGCATTCGCTGAAGTATGATATCGAAAAGATATTGCCCATATATGAGGCTTACTATAAGAAGGTGCTGCAGAAGGCTCTTGTCGCAGTATAAAATCTTCTAAGCAAATTGCGGTTCATTCCTGACTCAGATGATATGGATCTTTTGCTGCACGCCATGATGGAAACCAGGCAGCCAGCAGGCCTATAGACAACACAGTGAGAAAAACCAAAATAAAATCGCCGGGTTTCATGATTACCGGATACGAATCTATTACGAATGAACCACCCCCAATTTTTAAGAGATCAAACTTTTGCTGAAGTAGGATTATAACTGCAGCCAACAAAAATCCCGATAGGCACCCTATTAATGAGAGCAATAATCCTTCAAGCAAAAATATTTTCCTTATCAGGGAATCATCGGCTCCCATTGTTTTTAAAATGGCAATGTCTTTCTTCTTCTCTATCACAAGCATAGAAAGTGAACCTATGATGTTAAACGCTGCAACTATCAAAATGAAGGTGAGAATGGCATATACAGCCCACTTTTCTGTTCTCATAACTTTATATAGCACAGCATTTTGCTGAAGTCGATTTTTAACTTCGAAGCCAGCTCCGAGCACTCTTGCAATGTTTTGTTGAACATGAAAACCATCGGCCCCGGGTTGAAGAGCAAGCTCCAGTGATGACACCTCAGCTTCATAATCGGTTAAAAACCTAGCAAAGCTAAGAGGCACAAAAATATATTTGCTGTCAAACTCAGATTGAATTGCAAAGCTTCCCGTTGGCTTGATGGGTGCTCTGTTAAATGCATCCTCTGGATTTATTGAGATGATTTTTTCCTTACGCGGCATATATACATTCACCATTCCAAAGGGATTCTCAAAGTTAATGCCCAATGCCTGTTCCACTCCCAGCCCAACTATCGCAAAATCCTGACCGCTGCCTTCCAATATAAAGTCGCCATAATACATTGCTGAATCAATTCCAGTAATGCTGCCATAGCTTGAATCCACACCCTTTATGGTGGCAATGTATTGGTTCTCTTCATAGGTTAATAATGCATTTTCTTCAACTACTTCTGAAATGGCACGAACCCCTGTTAGATTTTTTAATTCTGCTAATTGAAAAGTCGACGGAGTAAAAGATTTTCCCTCTTTCGCAGTAATTGTGAAATCAGGGTTGAAGGAATTGTAGAGCGAGATCACCAGACCCTCAAAGCCGTTGAACACTGACAACACGATGATAAGTCCAAAGGAACCAACAAGCATCCCTAACACGGAAACCCATGAAATGATGTTGATGGCATTGCTGGATTTTTTAGAAACCAGGTAGCGATAAGCGAATTTAAAAGCAAGGTTCAAGGCTTTCTGATTAATTTTCAATCTGGCGAAAATGCCATAATCGGAATATGAATATTATTTGGGTGTGAAAGCAGTGCTTGCATTTATTTTTTACTACTTTTTTATCTTCCTGAATATCTCTTCCATTCTGAATACTTCTTCAAGAGAATCATCAATAAAGAAGTGAAGTTCCGGAACTCTTCTAATCTGGTTACGGATTTTATTGCCAAGCTTTCGGCGAAGGTCATTTTCATCTCTCTGTAAGGATTCAACAATCTCTGTCGGATTCTTTATCTGGAAGAAGCTCAGATAAATTTTTGCAACCAGTAAATCTGGTGATACAATAACATGGGAGATTGTCATCATTCCCCCCTGAACCATGGAGAGGCTTTCACGCTGGAAAATTTCACTCAGCACCTCTTTGATGAGCTGTGCTATTTTTTTTTGTTTTATGGTTTCCATTCAGGAAAAAATTCTCTTTGAAAAATACTTTTATAAGCAATGGTGCTGTTCTTCTGATGATAACGGAACGAATTTATAAGATAAATGTGCAACAGCCTGAAATATTTTTTTGGTTCAAACGGTAATTACTTCAGCATTATCTGGTATGGGATTGGAAATTATACGGCCCTCATCTTCTGACCGAAATTCCAAGCCTAAATCAATTTTGCATTAAGCTATGTAATATGAATCAACTCCGGGATATTTGAAGACAGAGTGAAAACATACTTCAGACTTTTATCTTTCTCAAAACCTTATTCCAGCTATATTCCGGAGTATGCGATCATCGCTTTACTAAGTGTGATTTTCGGAGCGTTGAATTTTTCACTGATCATCCCTTTGCTGAATGTGCTGTTCGGTACCTATCAGGCTGCTCCCGAAGTAACGAAACCTGAGTTTTCTTTTTCAACCTCATACTTCATCAACCTATTCGACTATTACTTTCAAAATATACTCAATACACGAGGCAAGGTTGGTGCACTGCGTTATGTGTGCATTGTTATACTCTGCTGTGTTACACTTGCTAACCTCTTTCGTTACTGGTCGCAGCGAATTCTTGCGCGCATGCGTACCAGCCTCATCCGTAATATTCGCGCTACGGTCTATGAAAAGTTTCTCACCATCCATGCAGGTTATTTCCAGCGACAAAAAAAGGGAGACCTTCTTTCAGTGATCTCAAATGATGTGCAGGAAATTGAAAACTCTGTGGTAACCTCTATTCAGGTTGTTTTTCGGGATCCTGCCTCCATCATTGCTTATTTTATATTATTATTTATCCTATCTGCACAGCTTACTGTTTTTACCCTTGTGCTGCTGCCGGTTTCTGGCTTTATTATCAGCACCATTTCCCGAAGACTTAAAAAACAAGCTGTAACAAGTCAGAGCCTACTCGGATCGATTCTTTCTATGGCTGAAGAAACCATCGGTGGCACAAAGATTATTCGCGGATTTAATGCTGAGCCGATGTTGCGAAAAAAATTCATTACCGAAAATAATCGTCTAAGGCACATAGCAAAGTCTATTCAAAATATGAGGGAGCTTTCAGCACCATTGAGTGAAACACTCGGTGTAGCCGTTGTTGCCGGCATAATGATATATGGCGGTACGATGGTGCTTACGCAGCAGTCGGGACTTACTGCAAGTGAATTTATTGCATACATCGCATTGTATTCTCAAATACTTCCTCCTGCAAAAAATATATCATCAGCCGTGACCAACATCCAGCGCGGACTGGCTGCAGGTGAACGGGTGCTGCAGGTTCTTGATGAACCCGTTGATATTCCGGAAAAAAAAGATGCGATGGGCATCTCCACCTTCAACCACGGAATTGAGTACAACAATGTCTCTTTTGGCTATGAGCATAAGCGATATGCACTCAACTATATCAATGTAAAAATTCCTAAAGGGAAAGTAGTTGCACTCGTTGGTGCTTCTGGTTCAGGCAAAACAACTTTTGTTGATCTGTTGCCAAGGTTCTATGATCCAACGGAAGGCGAAATCTTACTTGATGGCATTGATATTCGTAATTATAAGATAAAAGATCTCAGGCGATTGATGGGCATTGTTACCCAGGAGCCGGTATTGTTCAATGATACTGTATTCAATAACATAGCCTTCGGAATTTCAAATGCCTCAGAGGATGCGGTGATAGAAGCAGCGAAAGTTGCCAATGCTCATGATTTTATTAAGCATATGAATGATGGATATCAGACTATGATCGGTGATAGGGGGAATATGCTAAGCGGCGGGGAAAAGCAACGGCTGACAATAGCGCGGGCAGTTCTAAAGAATCCGCCCGTATTGATCTTAGATGAAGCGACCTCTTCACTTGATACTGAATCTGAAAGGCTTGTGCAGGAGGCTTTATATAACCTGATGAAGAACAGGACGAGCATAGTGATTGCACACCGTCTTTCCACCATTCAAAAGGCTGATGAAATTTTAGTATTGCAGAGAGGGAAGATTGAAGAGCGTGGTACACATGCGGAATTGTTGCAAGCTGATGGAGTATATAAGCGGCTTGTACATATGCAGATGTTATAACATTAGCTTCTGAGTATAAAATATTAAGTTTTTAACTCACAGGGTTTTCCCAAAAATAAAAATTGAGCTCTGTATTGAGCGTGAAGCCCACAGATGGATATAATTGGTTGCCTATGTTATTGCGGACTTCCGTCTCTAATCTCAATCCAGAGGCGTTTGTTTCCATCGCCAGGGCTTTACACCGTTCAATAAGCAATTTAGAGACACCTTTTCCACGATAATTGGGAGTAACAAACAAGTCATTCAGCAACCACATTCTCCTCATTCGGGTAGAAGAGAAGAGGGGATACAACTGAGTAAATCCAACTGCATGATCACCTTCATCTATTGCGGTAAAAATTGTTGAATCTCTATTATTAAGTCGCTCATTAAGGAATATTCTTGCACCTTCAAGATCTGTTTGCTTGCGGTAAAAGATCCGATAGTCATTGAACAATATTGTCAGTTCATCTAAATGTTCAACCGACCCCTCAACTATTTGCATGTGGTAAATTTTTTTGTTCTTAACCCGAACACTTAATCACTCAGGCTTCTCCAAAGATAGAGAGTTGCATACGCTTCCCAGCCCTCGTATTTACTAAAAATATCTTTTATCATTTGCAGCCCTGGCTTTTCTGTAATATTTAGATTTCTTTTAATAGCCTGTTGCAATCCGGCATCTTCTAATGGAAAGGCATTTGGATGATGAAAGGTTTTCATCAGCACATAGTTCGCAGTCCAATTGCCGATGCCTTTCAAACTTAACAACATCTCTTTTGCATCTTCAAATGAGAGTGCAGCAATTTGCTGCTGCGATATTTTTCCTGATTCGAAGGTTCTAGCTACTTCAATGATATAATTTGCTTTTTGCCTTGAAAATTGAAGCGCCGTCAGGGAGCTTGTTTCCAGTGCAGCAATTCTCTCGATCTTCGGGAACAGATAATATGTTTTGTCCCTCCATAATAATCTCTCACCAAAGTGCATGATAAAACGTTGCTTGAGCATATAAGCAAAATTCAAATTTATCTGCTGTCCTATGATGGCCCAGCAGAGTGATTCAAAGAGATTGCATATTCCCACCATCCTGTAGCCAAAATATTTTTTTACCAGAGGCCTCAGTAATTCATCCTTCTTTGCCATCCTGTAAAATGGCTTTATATCGGTTTCTAGATCGAACCAAGAGGCGACATATTTTTTTATGAAATTCCTGGATTGAATGTCATCTGATCCACTTAGAACAGATGCAGTCAATTCGCCATCAGAGTTTTGGATTAATGA
>JACCZV010000348.1 GCA_013695775.1 Chitinophagales bacterium
TCATTTTTTAATATATCTTATCAGGAACAAGAGGGCAAAAATACGGATTACGCGATCTAAATTGGGGCTATTAGACATCCCTGGGAAAATAAAAGCTCTTCGGAACAACTTGTTGAATTTGGCTGAAGAATTAACTGTCAGCATGACGAACCCATTTCGTTAATGTATCGAACAGATGATTGTCGTTAAGGGCTATGAATAAATCAAACTTATTAATCAGGTTTGTGTTGTAAATTTGCATATCTCATTTTACCATGAAAAAGATTCACATCATAGGCCTCGTAATGATTGCGGTGGCTATAGGATTTATTATAACCCTGGCAAGTGACTACAGTCAATATGAGACTTTTTCCTCAGCCGAGGGTGAAACAAAAAAAGATTTTCATATTGTTGGTACGCTCGTGAAAGAGAAAGACCAATATTATGATCCGATTACAAATCCGAACTATTTTACCTTCTACCTGCAGGATAAAAATGGAGATCAGTGCAAAGTAGTTTTCAATGGAACAAAGCCGCAGGATTTCGATCGTTCTGAGCAGATTGTATTAACCGGTAAGATGTCCGGATCAGACTTTCAGGCATCGCACATATTAATGAAATGCCCTTCTAAATATAAGATAGACGAGCTGGAAGTGACTGAGTACAAATCGAATAGTTGATGGTAGAAAATTTTGAGGGGGAGCATCTTTTATTTGGCCAGCTCGGACAACTTTCTGTCTACACTGCTTTTGTCTTTGCGCTTATTGCAGCAATCGCTTTTTTTATCTCCTCCTTCTCGAACAATGAATTAAACCAGAAACTATGGAGGCGTGCTGGCTACGTTGCCTTTTTCATTCAGGGCGCCGCCATCTTATCCATCGTCGTCAACCTCTATATTATCATTCACAGTCATTACTTCGAATATTATTATGCATGGCAGCATTCCAGTAAGGCGTTGCCAATGAATTACCTGCTTTCGTGCTTTTGGGAAGGGCAGGAGGGAAGCTTTTTATTATGGATGTTCTGGACTTCAGTGTTAGGTATTGTACTGATTTTTACCCTGAAGGAGTTTCAGGCTGGTGTATTAAGTGTGTTTGCGGTGGTTCAGGGATTTCTTAGCTCAATGTTGCTGGGCACCTATATCTTTGGATACAAAGTAGGCAGCACTCCTTTCGCACTGCTTCGTCACGAGATGGGGAATGCGCCTATCTTCCAACGTGCCGACTATTTAAGTTTTATTCAGGACGGAAATGGGCTTAACCCATTGTTACAGAACTACTGGATGGTGATACACCCACCCATCCTCTTTCTGGGCTTTGCCTCCACACTGGTTCCTTTTTCTTTTGCCCTATCGGGATTGATGAATCGTAAATTCACCTTCTGGACAAAACCTGTTATGCCGTGGGCATTATTTTCCGCGGCGATATTGGGTACCGGCATCATGATGGGTGGAGCATGGGCTTATGAAGCCCTCACCTTTGGCGGTTACTGGGCATGGGATCCGGTAGAGAATGCTTCACTCGTTCCGTGGCTTACCCTGATTGCCGGTGTGCATACGGCCCTTGTTTTTAATAAAACTGGGCGATCGTTGCGTATGACTTATGTTTTCTTTTTACTCACATTTATCCTCATTCTGTATTCCACCTTTCTAACACGAAGCGGCATATTAGGAGATACCTCCGTTCATGCTTTTACGGACCTGGGCATGAGCGGCCAGCTTGTTTTTTATATGGCTGGCTTGTCCATACCGGCGATTATTTTGCTTCTTGTTTATTGGAGAAGAATACCCTCAATAAAAAAGGAGGAGAATCTCCTATCCCGTGAATTCTGGATTTTTATCGGATCATTGATTTTCCTGCTATCCTCACTCCACATCGCATTCAACACCTCACTGCCGGTGTGGAACAAAGTTTTCGGCACCAACCTCGCTGTGCCCTCAGATGCAGTTATGTTTTATAATAAGGTGCAGCTTTGGGCAGGAGTTTTCATTGCCCTATTATCCGCCTCAGCTTTATATTTGAAATTCAAGAGCTCAAACGCAATGCAATTTCGCAACCGCATTCTTTTGCTCCTGGGCATAACAATACCGCTTACAGCTGTAATCGCGATAGCAGGAAAATTTGATCTGGTTTCAAATATCATCCTGCTTTTTGCAGCTATTTTTGGTGTGATAGCAAATCTCTACTATTTTTTTATTGTCTTATCAGGAAACTGGAAGTTATCAGGCGCTGCCGTTGCTCACTTAGGTTTCGCTCTTACATTGATTGGAATTCTTATCTCATCTGCAAAGAAAGAAACGATCTCTTTTAATTCAGCAGGTGTAAATTTTGGGAAGGAATTCAGTGAAGCTGCCCAGCGGGCTAATATGCTGCTATATAAGAATGTGCCTGTGAAGATGGATAAATATACAGTTACTTATGTAGGTGATTCAGTATCGGAACCTAATTATTATTATAAGGTGAACTATGAGGTGTTTGACTCAGCAACAGGGCAAATCAAAGACCGCTTCACACTATTTCCCAATGCCCAGATCAACCCGAAGATGGGGCTGATTGCAAATCCTGACACCAGGCATTACTTGACAAAAGATCTGTATACACATGTAACATCAGTACCGGATAAAACAAAGCAACAAGCCTCTGCTCAGGAGGAATTTAAGCCTTATTTCTTAACCAAGGGAGATACAATTTTCACAAACAACAGCTATGTAATACTTGAGGACATTGCACGAATCACAACATCGAAAAAAGTGGAGATTCAACCAGGTGACCTGATAGTTGGTGCAGATCTTTTAGTAAAAACACTGGAAGGTCAAAGCTTCTCCGCACAGCCCTTGTTTCATATTCAAGGTAACCGTGCCAATTTGATTGACGATAAGCTTTCCGAATTGGGTCTAACCTTCCGGTTAAACAAGATTATTCCTGAAGAAAATAAGATTGAGCTTCATGTTGCTCAAACCGAACCGGAACCGGATTTTATTGTAATGACAGCTATCGTATTTCCATATATCAATGTCCTTTGGCTGGGTATAATCATTACCATACTTGGTTTTGTTATCAGCATGGTGCGCACCCTGCAAAATCGCCGCTCTGCACAACAGATTACTGCAAAACGTCCCGTTGCGGAAAGGGTAACTCTCTAAAAGGCATTAAGATTCTTCTTCAGCCTTGTTATGTGGAAATATTGCTGATGAGCCCAGGCTAAGAAATTTTTCGCACATTTAATTTTGTTTTAGCAAGATATGCTTTGAACTGTTCATAGTTCATACCTTGAATGTCTTTAGAGATTTTATCTTTAATTGCTCTAAAAGTTTTTACTGTGTCAAATTTTTCGCTTATCTTATTTTTCCTCTTCATTACCTACAATTTCGTTGGGTGAATGAATTTCAAGTGTGCTATATCCCAAGTGTAAATTTACAGAATTATATCCACGAATTCTGTAGACATTTACAATGTGCTTGAAGTTCCAGCTTACTAAAATGTCAACCTTGCTAAGGGTTGCAACAGCTATATGAATGCAATCGTCCAAGCATGTTTGTCCTACAACCTTTTTATTAACGTAAGCTTGCGCAAGTTGGTAAGCTTCCTGGGTAACGGAGATTAATTCCTTATGGCTTTCGTCAATACTCTCAAAAAATTCGTGAACTTGTGCAGGGGCTTTTGCCAATTCACTTTCAGTCAGGTTGGAATAAACACAGATGATTTGTCCAAGTTTTACCCTTTCAAAGAGTATAAGGGTTTTTCTTCAAATTGTATCAAAGATTCCCCCAAAAACAGAGGTGTCAAAATAGAAGCGTTGTATCACCTTTCAAAATTAAAAATTTTCATATAGTATGTTTGAATGATTGAAGTTGCAGGAATAGTTTGTACGTAACAAGATGTAAATGAGAATCGTAATCATCGGCTCAGGTAACGTGGCCTATCAATTAGCATGGCATCTTCACAATAGCGGCCACCAGATCATACAGATTGTGAGTCGCCATTTAGAAGCGGCTAAATGGATAGGAAATCTCATAGACATTCCATGTACAGACCGGTATTCAGAAATTTCTATGCTGGCTGATGTTTATCTTCTAACTGTTAAAGACGATGCGATTGAAGAAGTTGCGAGCAAACTAAATCTGATAGACAGAGTTATAGCTCACACTTCAGGAACTGTGGGGTTAGATGCATTACAAAACACCAGCACAAATCATGGCATTTTCTATCCTTTACAAACATTGTCACGCAATGTTTCTGTTGACTTCTCTATGATTCCTATTTGTCTCGATGCCTCGAATAGTGATACATTGAACGTTTTAAAAAAACTCGCAGGTACCCTCACAAGCAAGATTATTGAAGTTAATGATCAAAAGCGGTTGGCCATTCACGTTGCCGCCGTATTTGCAAACAACTTTACAAATCATCTTTTTAGTATTGCTCAAATGCTGCTTGAACGTAACGGATTATCGTTTGAGATTTTTAAGCCATTGATAAATGAAACTGTCCGAAAAATTCAGAACCATGATCCATTGAAGGTTCAGACAGGCCCGGCTGTCCGCCATGATGAGCATACCATTCAAAAGCATTTAGAGTATTTAAAAAATGACCTGCGGTTTGCTGAGATTTACCGGATATTGACAGAAGATGTTCAGCAATGGAAAAGTGAGAATGCAGAATGATTTCACATGGGTTTATAAAAGAAGAATATACTTATATCAAGACCTTCATCTTGTTCAGTTTAAAAAAAAATCATCACCAATGAACCAATAGGGTAAATAAGCAATTAGATAGTTAGTCTGAGATGCTTTCTTATAGTTATATATTTGTCGGTTATTTAGATTAGCGTATTGATGTACACCATTGAATTTTCATTTGAAGAAAAAGATAAGCAACCTGTTACTGTTATATCTCCTCCTGGCGATACGTTGCTCGAAGTGGCGTTGAAGAATGATATTCACCTACATCATAACTGTGGAGGCGTATGTGCATGCAGTACTTGTCACATTTATTTAGAGCAAGGGGAGGAGTTTGTTGATGAGATGACTGATAAGGAGGAAGACTTTATAGATCGTGCAAGAAATCCCAGGCTTTCATCCAGATTGTCCTGCCAGTGCTTATTGGATGAGGGTGGCGGACAAGTGCGGGTCACAATTCCTGACCAGTCAGATATATTGGGTGAGTAAGTTGTTGCTGCTTTTTCTTCAATGAAATTGCAGGTGGATAATGTACAATTAAATAATTTTTCAAAGATTCTAATAATGTCCAGATGGAAGAACCGCCTATTTTTTGGAGTGACCATGAAGATATAGCACAAAAGCTCTACGAAAAATTCGGTGATGAATACGATGAATCTAAAATATACCGCATTCGTTTCACGGATTTGCTTGAACGGGTATTGTCCATTGACGGATTTTCCGGCACACGTGAAGAATCTAACGAGGGTTATCTGGAGATGATTCAGTCATCATGGGTTTACGAATGGCGCGATAACCAGAAATAAAGCTTTTTATAAAAACCTGCTGAGCAAAGGATGTATTGTCTTTAACTGATCATTAGCGTATTGATGGATCCTGAAGTGCATTATTACAAATTGTTTAAAGCAACAACTGCCTTCATAATGGATGTTGATGGTGTTTTGACAGATGGATCAGTGCTTTTGACTGATAGCGGAGATGAGTTAAGAACGATGAATATCCGGGACGGCTATGCACTTCAATTAGCAATAAAAAGAGGATTTTCGATAGTGGTAATTTCAGGGGGCAGGTCTGAAGGTGTTGTAAGACGATTGAACAGGTTAGGGATAAAAAACATTGCTGGTGGCGTTGACGATAAGCCCATGGCGTTAATGCAGATAGCGGACGCTCTGAAGATAGACCTTACGACATCTGTATACATTGGAGATGACATACCCGACCTTGAGGTGATGCAGCTGTGCGGAATCCCCTGTTGCCCGTCTGACGCGGCTTCTGAAGTGATTGATATTTCAAAGTATGTTTCACCCTGGGCCGGGGGTAAGGGTTGTGTAAGAGATATTCTGGAAAAAGTGATGAAGCTTCAGAGCAAATGGTAAATGTTGAACTTTTTAAATCTCATAATCTGGAGATCAGTTTCCTGCCAGACTTAATCCGCCGTCTCCGAATGAATATTCTATTGTGAATGAGGGTACCGAATCCTCATATCCGAATGGATATTTCATTTAATGTGACTGAATCGTCATGGCGGACTTTGTACTTAACGTCATGGCGGGCCTGATCCGCCATCTTCGAATAAATATTCTATTGTTAAGGGAATATTGAACGTCATGGCTGACTGATCTGCCATCTCCAAATGTGTATTCTATCGAATGGATGCCGGAATTATTTGTCTTTACTTTGCGAGGATTTAGGTATCAGCTTCTAAGAGTAAATTTTTAGCAAGCATTTAATGTAAAAGCACTTTGTTGGATCAGCCAGCTTTCCTGAAGAATTTCTTCTCTTTTATTCGGCTCATTCGATTTATTAATCTATTCTTCATTGCGCTAACGCAATTTTTAGTTCAATATACCATTATAAAACCTATTCTGGCTCAGGCGGGGGTACCCCCTACTCTTGAACACCTGAATTTCTTTTTATTGGTGCTTTCAACCATGCTAATTGCAGCAGCCGGATATATAATAAATGATTATTTCGATGTGAAGATTGATGCAATCAATAAGCCGGGAAGGATTTTTATCGACCGTACCATAAGGCGGCGAACTGCCATTCTGCTCCATCAGTTTATGACTGGAATAGGGGTGCTTTTGGCATTTTATGTTGCTTGGAAATCAGGAAATATCAGGCTCGGTCTTATCCATCCCATTGTTGCAGGATTGCTTTGGTTTTATTCCACCGGACATAAAAAAGCACAAATGCTCGTTGGTAATATTGTTGTCTCTTTTTTGTCAGCATTCATTATAATGATAGTCGCCCTTTATGAAAGGGAATTATTTCAACCCTCAAATGCCGATGTTAACGCAGCTGCTTATACCATCTTCATTCTTATCTTTTTCTATTTTCTCTTTGCATTTTTAATTTCGCTGGCGCGTGAACTTGTCAAGGATATGGAAGACCTGAAAGGAGACGCTGAATATGGTAGCAGAACCCTGCCTATTATCATCGGAGTTAAATCCACTAAAATTATAGTTTCACTTATAATCGGATTGATCCTCTGCTTTCTTATTTATCTGCAATTTAGGCAAGCATCAAGCGGCGATTACATTTCCGTTTTACATCTTTTCACCACCCTGGAGGTTCCGCTTGGCATTGCTATTTACCTGCTTAATAAGGCTGATTCGCAGAAACAATTTTCCCTTGTGAGTAGTGTTATTAAAATTGCGATGCTTATGGGAATCCTGACGATGCTGTATTTTTATTATCTTATTTTCCAATGACAAGCTTAAAACTCAAAAGAAACCAATTCATCTTGTTTTATTCATCCTTACCTTGCAATATTTCTCTAAGTAACTTAATGGCGAAATTGTTCAGATTTGCTATTCCCAAGTTGACCTGCCATTTCGATTTGTCTCGTTTTTCAACATAATTAGAAACAGTTCTGATCTGCAGACAGGGAACACTTTGCTTCCGGCAACAATACATGAAAGCTGCCCCCTCCATTGATTCAATATCAGGAGCATAATTTCTAACCATCCGCGAGATATTGAGGTCATTTCCGGAGACAGTATTTACGGTAACACCTCTTACCTCAGAAATTTCAGTTAAGGAATTATTTTGCTCTTTGTACCAATTCCTGATCAATCCGTTTTCAAAAGGGAACTCATTAAATTCAAGTAACCCAAGTTTAAATAAATCATGAAAATTCTCACCGTCCTCAGCACCAATATCGCCAAACATATCCATCGTAACATTCACTGTAGTTCCAATGGATAATTCAGTTTTGAAGCTACCGCAGATACCAAGATTTATAGCAAGATCCCAATTGTCTGCAGGCAAAGTTTTACCAAGATGATACGCTGTAAAAGGACTTCCGGGCCCGGTGATCATCAATTCAATTCCATGCTTATTGAAATTTTTTCCCCTGTCTTCATCTAGCAGGTATTCTTCCAGGGGTTCAATTTCTTTCCTGGTACTTGAAACAATCAGCAGCTTCATAAGCTAAAAATATAATTTCCTCTTACATGCCTCCTGTAACTCATAAGATTTATGGAAAATTTTCTGTCCGTTGTCTACATTTGTAAAAATATTTGCTTATTAATGCTATATATAACCCGCAAGGAACATTTCAATGCTGCACACCGGCTATTTAATGCAAGCTGGAGTGATGATGAGAACGAAACAGTCTTTGGAAAATGTTCAAATAAAAATTTTCATGGTCACAACTACAATCTGTTTGTTACCGTTAAGGGCGAACCTGACCCTGAAACGGGGTTAATTGTGAATGCAAAACATTTGAGTACTCTGATTAAGGATGTAGTCCTTGATAATCTTGATCATAAGAATCTGAATCTGGAAGTTGCCTTTTTAACTGGAATAATTCCAAGTACCGAAAATTTAGCAAAAGCGATATGGAATGAGCTGAAACCACACATAACAGGCTGCAGGCTGCATTGTGTAAGATTGTTTGAAACAGAGAATATATTTGCCGAATATTACGGCGAATGAGCAATCTTAATAAATTCCAACAGTACGTTACCTATTAGAGATGCTTCCTTATCACCTGCACACAATCAGTAGAGAAATAAGGAAAATCAAAAAAATATCATGAAGCTGGAAACTGAAAATCAAACAACCAACACTTTGACATCCTGTTTTCAGGAAATGATCCTAAGCATTGGTGAAAACATGGAGCGTGAAGGTTTGGTTAAAACGCCTCTGCGAGCTGCCAAGGCAATGCAGTTTCTAACACATGGATACGAGATGGATCCCGAAGCCATCCTCAGATCTGCTATGTTTAAAGAGCAATACAGTGAGATGGTAATTGTTAAAGATATTGAGATGTATTCGATATGTGAACATCATCTGCTGCCCTTTTTCGGCCGTGCCCATATTGCCTATATCCCTAACGGATATATTGTGGGATTAAGTAAACTTGGCAGAATTGTAGATGCCTTTTCACGGCGCCTGCAAGTGCAGGAGCGACTGACACATCAGATTTTAGACTGCATACAACAAACATTAAATCCTCAGGGCGTCGCAGTTGTGATTGAAGCAAAGCATCTCTGCATGATGATGCGCGGTGTACAAAAACAAAATTCTGTGGCCACAACGTCTGCGTTTACCGGTGAATTTGCCCAGGAGAAAACAAGAGCAGAATTTATCCGGCTTATTGCTGCCGATCTGATGAATTGATTCTTTTATAGATAATTTTAATGCAATCCGGCTTTTTTGTTTATCTGCATCTGTTATTTCCATTAACCACCGCAGGGTAATTTAATTAATTTTGTACCCCAGTAGTTGGTGCTGACTATACGATACTCCTGTATCAGCTAAAAAACCACAAGCGATCTTATTTTTAAATGAAAGCATATGTATTTCCGGGCCAGGGCACACAGTTTTCAGGCATGGGGAAAGATTTATTTGAGAAAAGCTCTGTTGCAAGAGAATATTTCGAAGCCGCAAATGATATTTTGCAGTATCGTATCACAGAAGTGATGTTTGCTGGTAGTGAAGAGGAACTTAAGCAAACAAAAATAACGCAGCCGGCTATTTTTATTCATTCAGTGATAAAAGCAAAAGTAGCTGGCAATGATTTTCAACCTAATATGGTTGCCGGTCATTCGCTCGGTGAATTTTCAGCCCTGGTGGCAAATGAATGTCTGTCTTTTGAAGATGGTCTGCAGCTTGTATATAAAAGGTCAATTGCCATGCAGATGGCGTGTGAGATTCAACCCTCTGCCATGGCAGCCATATTGGGGTTAGAGAATGATAAAGTAGAATCCATTTGTGCATCCATCGAGGGTATCGTAGTTCCTGCAAATTATAACAGCCCTGGCCAATTAGTGATCAGTGGAACTGTGGAGGCGGTTAATGC
>JACCZV010000068.1 GCA_013695775.1 Chitinophagales bacterium
ACGTAAGGCTGTGAGGCGGCTGGGGTGGAGAACTGCTTCGACAGATCTTTCCCGAAGGGTTCAAGCACAGGAAAGATCACCTTGCCATTTGCAGGATTTATGGTGATGCCTGGAATAAAATCAAAGACGCCATCCGGTTGCGGATCGAGGTTGTTATTCAAACGGTCTAAGCCAAGGACCCTGATAAGCGGAATGCCATTTAAATTATCTGCAGGTATATAACGCTTCTCTCCACCACCCGGATCGAGATAATAGATATCCAGGAAAAAATCTTCAGGATTGATCTGATAAGCACCCAGGGAATAGACATTCTTCATCATCAAATCCCATATGGGCAGATTGGTCCGCGTAGAGGTGCTCTTCAGCATTTTCAGAAACAGAACGTTGGGGGTATCTACATTGGGTGGAACATCAGTAGCAAACTCTCCCACCTGGTAAACCTGGCCATTCACCGTATATTGATAAGCCACCCCAAGCACCTCATCCGGATTAAGCTGCTGGTTCAACATCACATACCCAATACGGGGATCAAAAACGAATTCAGCGGAAGTAAGCTTGCGGGCATAGGTCTTCTCAAAATCCTGAACAGGAACCAGATTGAATTTGGTTGGATCAGTAAGCTCCTGGATGGAGAAGTCTAAATATCGTGCTTTTGAATAGGTCTTGCTTGCAAGCCTTGTGTAGAGGTCATTAGAATTCAGAACAGGATTAAGGTTATTCGCATAGGGGAGCGTATTGCCGCTGCCCTGTATTGCAGGAGAATAGGGTTTAGCTTCACCCATATCCTGGAAAGCAACAATGTCGCGCACGTCAACTGTAGCACCCGTTTTATTTGTTACCCACACCTCTATTTTATTAATGGTGACGGCAGAATTGATGATAGGAATACTTGATAGCGCCTGATTATAATTGTCCCTAAAATATTGTGCAAGCAGAAAATTGCGATTCTCATCATACTGATCTGCGGTGATGCGAAAGGTCTGTGTTTGAGCTCCTCACTGTATGGTCACATTTTCAGCCTGCGATTGCTGTTGCGACATCACGTTAGTAACCATGAGCCTACCGAACTGCAATTGCGTCTTCAACCCAAATAAGCTTTGGTTACCAGTGATCAGCGATCCTTTAAGCGGAAGAGAGACGTTGCCGGCTTCTATCTTCTTAATAATCTCATCCTCATAGCCAGTGTAATCAAGCTTCACCTGATTCTCAAAGTTGAATACTGCGCCTGTATTATAGTTTGTAGTAAGCTTCAGCTTATCACCGATTTTTCCGATCACGTTCATCTGTATGTTCATGTCGAACTCGAAACCACCCTGATGCCGCTGCCGCTTGGTCAGTATCGGATTAAGTATGTTTTGATAGTTACCTCCAAAGGTTAGATCAATGTTTCCCTGTGGTCTTATGTCTACAGCGCTACCACCAAAGATGCGGTCGAAGATGCGGTTGTTCACATTCACTTCCGGTATCACACCTTTTTGTGAAAGTATGCCGGCTGCATTGCTACGGTCCTGCCAATACTGCTCTTCTGAATTCTTATACTGATAGTTCAAAAAATCTTCGAATGACATATAAGTCGGATCGCGATAGAATTGACTACCGATATTTTCACTAATAATATACTGCTTAGTTTCAGGATCGTATTCAACAGTTTTATCTATGATAGATGGATCCTGCAGGTCAAAGGAATTTTCATTTGGGGTAGTAAGAAAATCTGTAAACCGGTCGTAAATGGGATAGTGCAGATCAATACCATCATCTTCTGGAGGAGGAGTATCTACTCTTGCAATAACAGGATCAGGATCAGAAGAAAATTCTTTCAATTCTGAAGTGGGGGGCGCTGAATACTTCTCTTTATCTAACCTGCCATTGTTCCCTACCGCCGAAATGATGGTAAAAGAAACAAAGGAGGCAACAACAATGAAAGCAATGTTTACTTTTAGATTCAAGACACAATATTTTCTATGCCGGTGATAAATTATAAGACAACTGCATAACGACTTCCAACTATAAATGATTAGGCAAATTCGTATCAGATATATGCAGCATCGTTTGTACTTATCGAGGGCAAATTGTTAATTTTAGTTTAAAGTAGAAATTTTCTTTTTTACTGTATCAAGTTTCTTTCTTTGCTAAATAAACACAGTTCAAAGATTCGTTAATTCTGTTGAGCACAACATTATAGTTAAGAAGACCTTAAAAAATTAAACCCCTTTCCCTTCCATTTAGAGTAAGAGCGGAGTTTTGTTAAAACCTTATCTATTACTTTTCTTTAAATGAACTTAGCGAAGCGATCTCATGAGTACCATAAAAAAATATTGAACACGAATAAAAGTAACCAAAAGAATCGCGATTACTCATAGCATGCAATTTTAAATGGTATTCGTGAGGCCGCAAGCGGGTTGCCAAACGGCTCTGCCAGGCAATCGCAAGCTCGCGCACAGCTTTGAGTTAGTATGTACCTCTTTAACAAGCCTCTTGCATTTAAAACTGATTCATGGTGCATGATTAAATCTTACCGAAGCAATCGAACATTTACTGATAGGTTAAAATTTAAAGGCGGAATACGAACATCCTCAAGCTGTTAAGGTACTGCGTCAAATTGCCTTTAGAGTTTGTTTAATTAAATCCTCGGCCGTCAAATTATCTGTACTTGCCGACATTACTTTTTGTACAGCTTGTTCGGCCTGCAATCTTGAAAATCCCAGCATCACAAGGGCACTTAACGCTTCCTCTTTTGCATTATTGCCGCCCGAAGGAGCGCTCAGATTTCTGCCAATTTTATCTTTTAATTCCAAAATGATTCGCTTCGCCGTTTTTGGCCCGATACCCTTTATGCCCTGGAGCAATTTTACATTATCTGTTACAATAGCTCTTTGAATTTCTTCGGGTGACAGGGCAGAAACGATCATGCGTACTGTGGAAGCACCTACTCCCGATATTCCCAGCAGCTCAGTGAAAATCTGTCTTTCCGCTTCTTCAAAAAATCCATAGAGCGACACTGTGATGGGACTCTGCAAGCTTCCGCCCAGGTGCAGATACGTAAGAAGCTTACAGGATGATTTATGCTGGATCATGGAATAAGTATTCAGGGAAATGTTTACCAGATATCCCAATCCGCCCGATTCAATGATTACATGCGTAGGAGCTTTCAACGTTATATTTCCCTGTATATATGCTAACATAGGTATTCTTTATATTTCTCCGGAACCTTATTTTTTAGACTGGGCATCTATCACGGCGATAGTAACCATGTTAATGATCTCTCTTACTGAACTTCCAAGCTGCAGAATGTGCACCGATTTCTTTAATCCAAGAAGAATAGGTCCGATGGCTTCACCAACTCCCAAGGACTGGAGCATCTTATATGCAATATTTCCGGATGAGAGGTTTGGGAATATCAAAGTATTTGCCCCGCCATCTATCAATTCACAGAAGGGATAATTATCTTTCAGCAAGTCAGTATTGAATGCAAAATTCGCCTGCATCTCACCGTCTACGATCATCCCTGGATACTTCTGTCTAAGCATTTGAACCGCTTTAGCAACTCTTTCAGGCTCGTCACCTTTAGTAGAGCCAAAGTTTGAGTATGAAAGCATCGCAATGCGCGGCTGAATATTAAATTGCTGAACAGCTCTTGCCGTAAGGGTGGTGATCTCTACAAGCTCCTCAACAGAGGGGCTCACATTGATGGTACAATCGGCAAAAAATAAAGGCCCGCGCTTCGTTAATACGATGTACATGCCTGCCACTCTTGACACATTAGTACCAGTGCCTATGATCTGAAGGGCAGGACGTATAGTCTGTGCGTAATTCCGGGTAAGCCCCGATATTAAGGCATCTGCTTCCCCTTCCAGCACCATCATTGCACCATAATAGTTTCGCTCCCGCATTAATTTCCTCGCTTCGTATAAGGTGAGGCCTTTTCTTTTTCGGCGATCGAAAAACCAATCGCCATATTTTGTGCGGCCTTCCTCCAGGTCAAGGCTGTTAGGATCAATGATTGGCACCTGACCAAGGTCAAGCTGGTTCTGTTCAATGATCTCTCGGATCTTCTTCTCCGGTCCCAGCAATATGGGCTTTGCAATGCCCTCATCTTTTACTATTTGGGCTGCTTTTAATATTTTATAATTGTCGGCCTCAGAAAACACGACGCGCTTAGGGTCACGCCTTGCCTTGTTTACCATTATCCGCATTATGGCATCATCAGTTCCAAGCCGTTGAGACAATTCAATTACGTAGGCATCCCAGTCTACTATTATTCTACGAGCCACGCCTGAGTCAATGGCAGCCTTAGCCACCGCCGGTGCTACAGTGGTAAGCAATCGCGGATCTATCAACTTGGGAATGATATATTCTTTGCCGAACGTGATGTTTTTTTCTCCATATGCCAGATTTACAATGTCCGGAACAGGTTTTTTTGTTAGGTCAGCCAGCGCATGTACGGCAGCAAGCTTCATTGCCTCATTGATCTCCTGAGCCCGGACATCCAATGCACCGCGAAAAATGAATGGGAAGCCAAGTGCATTGTTTACCTGGTTCGGATAATCGCTGCGGCCGGTCGCTATAACGGCATCGGGCCGGGCATCAAGGGCTTCATTATATGGAATCTCCGGGTCTGGATTTGCCAGAGCAAAGATGATCGGATTTTTTGCCATCGTCTTCACCATCGCCTGGGTAACAATATTTCCTTTAGACAATCCAAGAAAAACATCTGCATTCTTAAGTGCCTGCTCAAGCGTGTGAACATCCTGATCAGTAGCAAAAGGTTTTTTGTAGTCATTTAATCCGTCGCGGTCTTTCCGGATCACGCCGGAGCGGTCAATCATGATAATGTGTTCCTGCTTCACACCCAGATTCACATACAGTTGAGCACATGACAGTGCAGAGGCACCTGCACCAGAGACTACTACACGCACCATTTCAATTTTTTTATGCACTACCTCAAGTGCATTCAGCAATGCCGACCCGGAGATGATCGCTGTACCATGCTGATCGTCGTGCATCACTGGGATGTTCAGCTCCTTCCGGAGACGATATTCAATCTCAAAGCAATCGGGTGACTTAATATCTTCCAGATTGATGCCGCCGAAGGTTGGCTCAAGCGCTTTTACCACATCAATGAATTCGTCAATGTCTTTGGTGTTGAGCTCGATATCAAAGACATCAATGTCGGCGAAGATTTTAAAGAGAATCCCTTTGCCTTCCATAACAGGCTTTGCCGCTTCGGGCCCGATATCCCCAAGCCCAAGTACCGCAGTACCATTGGTTATCACAGCAACGAGGTTTCCCTTTGCTGTGTAGCTATAGACCTTCTCCTTATCCGCAGCGATCTCTAAACAAGGTTCGGCTACGCCCGGTGAATAGGCAAGCGCAAGGTCGCGCTGTGTTTTTGTCTCCTTTGTAGGGACCACCTCTATCTTACCCGGACGACCCTTGCTATGATAATTCAACGCGTCCTGCCTGCTGATCTTTACCGCCATTTTCGTATTTTAAAGGTCTCTGACGAAGTTATTGAGCTATATTTTACCGTCCATTCGCAGGTAATCATACGATGGATTTCTGCTTAAAACGAAATAGCTGTGTTTATTGACACCTTTTCTGAATCTATTATCAGGGGAGAATAGTGACTTCCTCTGTGCACCTTTTAATTTATATTCGGGTAAAAGTTCAGGTCTATAAAATGAGTGGTTTTTGAAATGCCGAAGGTAAATCATTCAATCGTAAACCACTGCGGCTTGCAATCTGATCTTTAAGCACTCACTCACCGTGGGGAGATCTTAGAAATTCACCCCTGGGAGATAGCTGATAGGTGGTTAGCGCCACTCTATTTTACAAAACCACATTTATTGGGAGATCATTGCTTATTTCCCCAGGTAAAGTAATAGTAGATTACATAAAACCAACTTAAGATTCCATGAATAATTGCCCAAAGTATGGCTTATTCCTTGACCATGAAATCACAACCGCTATTGCGCTTCCCAGACCTATTCCATTACCGACAATAGTATTATTAACATGGTATCTGATTCAGCAAATACTGATGTTGTAATTGTGATGAGCAAAATAGTACAAAGTGAATAGGTCAATCGTTTCATACCTTATTTTAAAGCATAATTAATGGATACAAGCAGTAAATATACATCGTCTCCTCTTTCTATGAAAAGTAACTGAATTTGTTTAGGAAACTATTTTGCAATTAATTATACTGTTTGAAGAGTAGTCTTTGGCCCGTATCAAATTGATAAGATATAGGCCCGCTCATGGTACGTATTTTGAAGGGAAGTTATCCCAATACGAAAGTAATGAACATTTCCTTCCGGCCATCTCTACTTTTTTGCATCATTATGGATATAATAGGGTATGCTACTTATACCATCCCTTTCATAGGGGAAATTGGTGATATAATGTGGGCGCCCATTTCAGCATTTATTTTTTATAAAACATTCGGAGGGTTGAAAGGTGCATTTGGAGGAATCTTCAATCTTGCTGAAGAATTAATGCCCGGCCTTGATTTCATCCCTTCCTTTACTATCATGTGGATGTGGCAGCGATTCAAAAAGGATAAAGAACATCTTCCCGAAAGGCGCTCTTTTCTCTCCGGTGCTGTGCTGCCAAGGAAATAGTCAATGGGCTAAGGATTATATAAACTTATAATCAGCCCTCCTGCATCATATTCGTCTTTACGATGCGTAGCCGCGCATACCTTAGCATTATTTTTTTCGATCCTACATTATTCTGAAAGAAAATCGTTGCCATCTTTTCTTTCGAATTTCCTTCAAGATGAACCACCTTACCAACGCCAAATCGCTGATGCTCCACCTCCATCCCGGTTTGAATCTGGTTGAAATCGTCTGCAACAAAATCTGATGTGGTTTTATGAACGTATTGCGGAGGCTTAATCACTGGAATCGTAACCTTGCTGAACCGCTCCTCGTGAGAAGAGGCGTTCATCTCCCTATGAGAGAATTGCTTGTCTATCACACGAGGGTCAATCTCCTCAATAAACCGGCTGGGGTCTGAATGGGTAAGGTTCCCGAAGCGATAGCGTGTGGTAGCAAAAGTGAGGCTGAGCTTGTGCTGCGCCCGAGTGATAGCAACATAAAAAAGTCTGCGCTCCTCCTCGAGCTCTTCGCGGCTTCCCATCGACATCTGGTTCGGAAAGAGGCCCTCTTCCAGTCCTACAACATATACGCAGGGAAACTCTAATCCTTTTGCGGAATGAATGGTCATCAGCTTGATGCGGTCTTCAGTGCCATTGTCCTTATCGGCATCTGTAAGCAGGGTGATCTCCTGCAGATAAGCACCCAGGCTTTTGTCTAAATTTTTCTCATTCAATATCTCCCCGTCAACCGTTACCCATTCTTCTTCAATAGGATCTTTACCAGCTTCGAAAGGTGTGCGCTCTGTAAATTCTTTAATACCGTTCAGCAGACCCTGTATATTTTCATACCGACTAAGCCCTTCAATGGTTTTGTCGTTATATAATTCATGAAGCAGACCTGATGCTTTTGCGATGTGTGAGGCCAGATCGAAAGCATTGTGGGTTTGCAGCATGAGCGAAAAGGTTTTTATCTTCGAGATAAAGTCATTTACTGCATTTGCTGCCCTGCTGCCTGGCATTACTTCATCGTAGCGTTCAAGCACTTCCCATAATCTTAGTCCGGTATCATTTGCTTTCAGCAACGCCTTTTCTACGGTGGTTTGACCAATGCCCCGGCTGGGATAATTGATGATCCGCTTCAAAGATTCCTCATCGAAATGGTTCACTGTAAGCCTCAGGTATGCTACCAGATCTTTTATCTCTTTGCGCTGATAGAAGGAGATGCCGCCATAAACCACATATGGTATATTAAGCCGGCGCAAAGCTTCCTCAAATGCCCGCGACTGTGAATGGGTGCGGTAGAGGATCACGAATTCTTTGTTCATCCGCTGGTTTCGCATCTTCTCTTCAAAGATGCCATCAATAACCTGTTTGCCCTCATCGTTGTCGCTGCCCGCTTTTAGGAGCTTGATTTTTTCACCAGGGTGGTTGTCAGTCCAGATCTCTTTGGTGATTTGCATCCGGTTGTTGCCGATTACCTTGTTTGCTGCATGAACGATGTGCTTCGTGGAACGGTAATTCTGTTCGAGCTTAAACACCTGCAGGTCTGAATAATCCTTTTCGAAATTCAGAATGTTCGCAATGGTTGCCCCCCGGAAAGAGTAAATGCTCTGTGCATCGTCGCCTACCACACAGATGTTCTGGTGCACATCGCCGAGCTTCTTCACGATAGCATATTGTGCTCCGTTGGTATCCTGAAACTCATCTATCATGATGTAGCGGAAGCGGTTTTGGTATTTATAAAGCAGGTCAGGAAATTGGCTCAGCAGGTAATACATCTTATAAAGAAGGTCATCGAAATCCATGGCACCCGCCATGAAGCAGCGTTTTGCATAGAGCTCGTACAACAAACCGATCTTGGGCCTGCCGGCAGCCTGGTCATCAGCAACAATGTTAACATCATTCTGATATTCTGCCGGGCCAATAAGGCTGTTCTTTGCTGACGAGATGCGGTTGTGAACTACAGCAGGCTTATAAAGTGAATCATTCAGCGCCTGTTCCCTGATGATAGATTTCAGCAGACTCCTTGAGTCATCAGTATCATAGATGGTGAAGTTGGATGGATATCCAAGGCGACCTGCTTCATATCTGAGGATGCGCGCGAAAACCGAATGAAATGTACCGATGTAAAGGTTGCGCGCTTCATTGCCCATAATTTTCGATACGCGCTCGCGCATCTCCGCAGCAGCCTTGTTAGTGAATGTCAACGCTAAAATCCGGAACGGATCAACACCTAATTGCATGAGGTGTACTATACGAAAGGTAAGCACCCTTGTCTTTCCTGATCCGGGGCCGGCCACAATCATTATGGGTCCCTCAGTTGCCATTACTGCTTTACGCTGCACCTCATTCAATTCATCCAGGTAATCCATTCAGCGATTAATTTTATTAATGGTAGGGGAAATATATACTAAACAAAGTAAAAATAAGAGCTCATTTCACTCTTCAAATTTAATCCTAAAAAGCAATCTGTCTTAAACTTGCTACCTTGTCTTGATAGAATGTTTTCCACATGAAAGCGGTGTTTCTTATTAGACATGGAGGCTCTGACAAAGCATTTGAGATCCGTGAAATCCCCATTCCTGTTCCCGGTGAAAGTGAGGTCCGCATCAGGGTGCAGGCATTCGGGCTGAACTTTGCCGATGTGATGGCACGCAAAGGATTGTACCGCGATTGTCCTCCCCTGCCCTGCGTGATTGGCTACGATGCTGTTGGAATTATAGATGTGACAGGATCAAATGTTACGCAGGTAAAAGTGGGAGATCGTGTCACCTGTTTTACAAGGTTTAAAGGCTATGCAGAATACATTGTTACAGATGAGACGGGGGTTGCAAAAATTAGTAGTGATATGCCTCTTCCTTTTGCCGCTTCGCTCACTACGCAATGCTGCACGGCCTGGTATTGCATCAATGAGGCTGCCCGGGTGCATGAAGGAGATCATGTGCTTGTACATGCTGCCGCTGGCGGAGTAGGTTCAGCGATTGTTCAACTTCTTAAAATTAAGGAGGTTATAATCTACGGCACATGCGGTTCAGAAGAGAAAGTGCGGTTTCTGCAGGAGATCGGAGTGCACCATCCGATCAACTATAAAGAAAGAGATTATCAAGAGGAGATCAGAAAAATATCAGGCAAAAGAAAGCTGGATGTGATTATTGATTCACTCGGCGGAAGATATGTTCGCGAGGGAATCAATCTTTTAGGTGCAGGCGGAACGATGGTTTGCATAGGAGGATCACAGCTAACTTCAGCGACAAATTTCTTTGACCGCTGGAAGAAAATTTTTCAGTTTGGGTTGTATCACCCCGGGCAACTTATGATGGCCTGCAAATCGCTGAGCGGGGTGAATATGCTAAAGCTTGCTGATAGCAAGCCGCGATTGTTTTTAGATATGCTGCAACAGATAATCTCACTTGCTGAATCAGGAACCCTTCAACAAAATGGTGGTAGAGTATATCACATCTCTGAATTCGAAGCAGCCCATTCGGCTTTGGAGAATCGTCAGACAATGGGGAAGGTTGTGGTGAGGTGGTGAGTGTGCACATTTAATGCAACACTTTAATTATTTATTCAATATACTTTGAGCCCTCAGATTTTACCAATTCCATTTTGGAGAGACTGTCCATTAGTCTCCGTTTGCTAATTAATAACATGAAAAACCATCCCGATAGTGTCATGGCTAAGTTTGGTCAGAAGTTAGCATGTGGGTTCCTTAAAATTTGACATTATAAAATTACGGGAAGTGCGAACAAGATTGTTCCAATTGCAAAAATGAAAGTCAAAATATTGATCATTCTATTTTTAACTCTTAAAAAGATGAACTGCTCAATTGTTCTGCCTAACCAAAAAATTGAGATTCCTATCAGAAAAACATTCCCAAGTCTTGTTTTTAATAATTCATTTGTATAAATGAAACAAACGAAAGCTACAAAGATGAAGAAGTAAATAAGCCTGGGGTTTGCTATCTGAATTATTGCTCTGTTAGCGAAAGATATTTTTTTCAGTTCATTTTTCCAATCAAAAAGTCGCCAAAAAAACATATGAAAAATTCCAAGCCCTACAGAATAAAACCCTCAGACATTAATTGTATCAATGGTTATGCTTTTATTCAACACGTTTTTAGTATTGATGAAAACTATGAAGCCAGGATTGCTCAGTCAAAATTATATTTATTCACTCATCATTATAAAGGATACCGGGTATCCTATTAATACTTTATCTTTATCGCTGTGACCCTTTATAATTTAATCTTAACCTTTTATTATCATGAAAAAAGTTTCTGCTATACTTCTTCTTTTCATTGCATTGTTTCTTTCCTGCAGCAAACCCGATGAAACTCTGATGGATGATCCCTCTATACAAACTGAACTCAGAAAAATTCCTATAGAGTATGCTGCCCTTGCTGCCATTCATCTGCCTGGCTTTCCCGACTTTCTCATTGCTGATGGTGCTGGAGTGTGGGTTACTAATATAGGCCGGCTAGAAAAACTTGTACTTGGCAGCGATACTCCTGTTGCAACAGTAACAATGCCATCTCCCTGCGGCGCAGGAGTTTCAGCCTTCGGCTCCTTGTGGGTTGCGAGCTGCTCCAACAAATCCCTTTATAGAATTGATAAAACCACGTTCGCCATCACCTCGATCATTAATACCGGCCTTGCTGATCCGTCGGGTGAATTAAGTGTTGCTGCAGGGGCAGGATCCGTTTGGCTCTTAACGAAAAGCTCAGGCATTCTTACGCGCATTGATCCCTCGACAAACAGTGTCGTAAGTGAGATTGCTGTGGAGCCGAAATCTTACGCTGCAGCATTTGGATTCGGTGCTGTGTGGATTTCTAACACCGGCGATGGCTTTTCTGACGTTGGTTCAGTGCAACGTATTGATCCTGCAACAAATCAGGTGGTAGCCACGATTCCGGTGGGTAAGACTCCCCATTTCATTGCTGCAGGTGAGGGAGGTGTATGGGTGATAAACCAGGGTGATGGCACAGTAACCCGTATCGATCCTGCTACCAATGCTGTTGTTGCAAACATTCACATTCGTGCTTTTGGATCGGGTGGCGATATTACTACGGGAGCAGGCAGGGTTTGGGTACGAGCCAGCAATGCATTCCTATTTGAGATTGATCCTGTTACGAATACGGTTGCCAATACCTACATACCGCCTCAGGGAAGTGGTGCAGTGCGCGTTGCAGATGGAGATATAGTATGGGCTTCATCGCATGATGCAAATACGGTATGGGCTTTTAAAAAATGATTTGGGTTAGAAACTCAATGAAGAAGTGCTATATTTTAAAGCTTTTGAATTGGGGAGCTCGACTCTAAGAAATAGCCTGCATTTCAACAAGTGAAAAGGATCTCCCTTTATTTAATGGCTGTGTTCTATATAACAGCAGGAGTAAATCACCTCATAAATCCGGAATCTTACAGAAAAATAATACCACCATGGATTCCCTTACAGGAGAACCTGATTATTATAAGCGGTATTGCTGAGATATTCTTTGCATTGTTATTGATATTCCCGTTAACCAGGCGTGTGACTGCATGGTGCATCATAGCATTTCTTATTGCAGTTTTCCCCGCCAACATTCAAATGATGCTTAACTATCTTCGGGAAAACAACTCAGGGCTATGGCTTTCAATGTTACGTTTGCCATTGCAAATTGTATTGATTTGGTGGGCTTATAGTTTTACAAAACCACCTGCTTGAAATGAGTGGAATTGAAGGGAAATTAATTGCCCAACGTTAAGGGCAAAATTCATTGCCACAGTAGAGTGCAGTGCAGGAACCGGGTTCTTATAGCAGGGATAAATAACTATTTCAGTCTGATAATATCAGGTTTTGTGAATTCAAACCAATGTTTGTATTTGCTTGATGAAAATGAAGTTCTCAATTTTATTTGTTCAGCTAATGTTATTCCTCCTTTTCGTTCTGTAAATAAATTTCTTCTTTCTATTTCGTCGGTTATTGTTTGAAAGGTAGCTGTTCTCTTTAGTTGCTTAATAAAACAACTGCAACTGCTTCATGAAGGGTGAGAAGGTTTTTCATTTTTTAAAATGGTTCATCTTGTATAGCTAATTTTGCGTACTCTGCTTTTAGC